>JAAUPI010000301.1 GCA_012035135.1 Microcoleus sp. CSU_2_2 | reverse complement strand
TCGCTGGCGTTCCCAGAGTTGAGGTTGACTGCCGAGCAGATTTTTCGAGCCGGTCTGCCTCCAACCGAGCCGAGCTAGAACGAATGGGACGATCGGGTATCAACAGGATATCAAATGAGGTACAAAAGGACACCAATTTTTTGACAAATCTGCGTTTTGTACCTTTGATATGACTTTAGTTAACCGCAGAGAAATTAGTCTTTATGAAAAAGCTGAAGCTGAATTAAATTCTTTTGTATCGAGTCGCTTAAGAAAAATGTGTCTTCAATACGAGCTATAATAGTTGGGTAACGTTGGAGTAGATAAAAAACTAACATGAATCAAACTTCTACAGTTACGATCGGCAATACATTTTATCAAATCCTCGCAGAACTCTCTGCAAGCTCTGGAAAATCAATCCCAGCAGTTCTCGAATTCTCCCAAGTATCTGAAATGGAACTATCGAAAAAGCCTTTATTTCTTAGTCTGCGCACCATCGGGACTTTGTTTGTTTAGTAGCGGTTTCAACCGCCGAATCATCAAGGAGTGAGTGGCTTACGCAAAGGTCAGAAACCGGGTTTTTTGCCGTTTCTGCCGGCCGTAACGAAGTATTCAAGGGAAAAACCCGGTTTCTTTGGTTTAGATGCGTAGTTCCCGGATCGAATCCACACAAGTTTGCAAGTTGTCAAATTGTGTGATATCATAAAACGTTCTCAAAAATCGCGCAACAGCAACTAATTACCGCATGGCAACGAAGCCAACGATCGCATTTAATCACCTGGGCTGCGAAAAAAATCGCATCGATACCGAACACATGATTGGCTTGCTAGCTCAAGCAGGCTATGAAGTCGATGCTAATGAAGAATTAGCAGATTATGTCGTAGTCAATACTTGTAGTTTTATCCAAGCCGCGCGAGAAGAGTCAGTCCGCACGCTGGTAGAATTGGCCGAAGCTAATAAAAAAGTAGTCATCACAGGCTGCATGGCACAGCATTTTCAACAGGAATTGCTCGACGAATTGCCCGAAGCAGTCGCAATTGTTGGAACTGGCGACTATCATAAAATAGTCGATGTCATTCAAAGAGTCGAAAAGGGCGATCGAGTTTCTCTCGTCTCTTCGGAACCAACTTACATCGCTGATGAAACTACTCCCCGCTATCGCACAACATCGGAAGGAGTAGCCTATTTACGCATAGCAGAAGGCTGTGACTATCGCTGTGCATTTTGCATTATCCCGCATTTGCGTGGCAATCAGCGATCGCGGACGATCGAATCTATTGTCGCCGAAGCTAAGCAATTAGCCTCAGAAGGGGTAAAGGAAATTATCCTAATTTCTCAAATTACCACCAACTACGGCAAAGATATCTATGGCGAACCCAAACTTGCCGAACTGCTTCGGGCTTTGGGTAAGGTAGATGTACCTTGGATTCGGATGCACTACGCCTATCCCACCGGCTTGACTCCCCAAGTTGTCGAAGCAATCCGAGAAACGCCGAATGTTCTGCCCTATTTGGATTTGCCCCTGCAACACTCCCATCCCGAAGTTCTGCGGGCGATGAATCGACCTTTTCAAGCTGGAATTAATGATGCCATAGTCGATCGGCTCAAAGCAGCAATTCCCGGTGCTGTGATGCGGACAACTTTTATTGTCGGCTTCCCCGGCGAAACCGATGAACACGCATCACACTTGCTGGAATTTGTCAAGCGCCACGAATTCGATCACGTCGGAGTTTTCACATTTTCCGCCGAAGCAGGCACCCCAGCCTACAGCTTGCCCAATCAACTGCCAGCAGAAATAATGGAAATGCGGCGCAATGCAGTAATGGCGGCACAACAACCCATATCATTAAAAAAGAATCAAGAATCCGTCGGCCAGGTAGTTGATGTCCTAATCGAACAAGAACAACCACAGACAGGCGAGCTGATTGGCAGATCCGCCCGGTTTTCTCCAGAAGTAGACGGATTGGTTTATATAGAAGGAGAGGCAAGGCTGGGTTCGATCGTACAAGTAAAAATTACCGACGCCGATATCTACGACCTTTACGGCCATGTCTCAGCTTCGTAAAATAGGGTTGACACGCTATAGACGAATCTGTTATCGTAGTTAAGCTAATTCTCTCTGGCAAACGCTCCTCCTCCTCGGAGTGCGGTAATCTCTACAGAACGATCGGAGAATTTTAACGAATTTAATGTTTTGTTTCTGAATGTAAAGAGTTATGCTTATAATAAGCCAGAAATAAGCGGGGATGATTTGAGATTTCTTCGCCGTCCGACCCACACCACATCGGTATTCCGAAGCAGTGTTGAGATCGATGGGCGGTGACGGTCGGCGCATCCTCTGCCGAACACCGCAGACAAAAGATTGCGGGATAGCGCCTGAATTAACAAACCTCCTACCAAATAGTAGGTTGACAAGTGGGGCTGGTCATGATCCTCACTATAAAATGCCAAAAAGGGAAAGCTTGCGAGTACCTCAAAGGAAGTCCAATATTCTGTTGAAGTCTGTTGGAAAATGCTTACCATACCGCTGGCGGTTGGTATAGTTTATGTCACAAAATCAAAGACGGCTGTCGAGTTGGTAAATTTAGTCACCCTCGACAAGGCTGCCCTATACTCGATTGGTATTTAAGAAGGTGCGCGCAGGCGCAGCACCATACAGAACTCTTATGAGTTCCTGCCCTAGAGCAGAAATCCGCATCCGAGTTGGGCAACTTAGAAGGCTAAGACTCGTTATTAGGAGCATTAATGAATTTATTGTTTGAAGGCTTAGGTCTTTCGGAAGAACTCGTTCTCCATCTGGAAACACTAGGCTTTACAGAACCTACTCCCATTCAAGTACAAGCAATTCCTCACTTGCTAGCAGGCCGCGACGTTGTGGGTCAAGCCCAAACCGGGACTGGCAAAACAGCAGCATTCTCATTGCCCATCTTGGAACGGATCGATCTAGGCGTCACTGCGGTGCAAGCCCTGGTGTTGACGCCGACTCGCGAATTGGCGATGCAGGTGACAGAGGCTATCCGCGATTTGAGCGGTATTAGTAGCGAAGGCCCGGTAAAAGTGGGTCGTTCTCTGCAAGTTTTGACGGTGTACGGGGGTCAGTCGATCGATCGCCAAATGCAGCGTTTGAAGCGAGGCGTTCACATTGTTGTCGGTACACCGGGACGCATATTGGATATGCTCAGTCGGGGCAGCCTGAAACTAGACAAGGTGCAGTGGCTGGTTTTGGATGAAGCTGACGAAATGCTGAGTATGGGCTTTATTCAAGATGTCGAAAAAATCTTGGATGCAGCACCACAAGAGCGTCAAACAGCATTTTTCTCGGCGACGATGGAACCTTCCATTCGCAAATTGGTGGCGAGACATTTGCGCAATCCTGTCAATGTCACCGTAGAACAACCAAAAGCAACGCCGAAGCGGATCAGTCAAGGCGTGTACATGATTCCACGGGGCTGGTCGAAAGCCAGGGCTTTGCAGCCAATTCTCGAAATGGAAGACCCAGAGTCGGCACTGATTTTTGTACGGACTCGGCAGTCGGCGGCGGAACTCACCAGCCAATTGCAAGCAGCAGGCCACAGCGTTGACGAGTATCACGGTAATTTGAACCAGGCACAGCGGGAACGTTTGCTGCACAGGTTCCGCCAAAGTCAGGTGCGCTGGGTAGTCGCAACTGATATTGCTGCGCGGGGCTTGGACGTGGATCACTTGACTCATGTGATTAACTACGATTTACCCGACAGTGTGGAAAGCTACGTTCACCGGATCGGTCGCACGGGCCGGGCTGGCCGGGAAGGGACGGCGATTACGCTGATTCAACCGGTCGATCGCCGGAAATTGCGCTTAATCGAACGCCACGTTCGCCAAAGCCTGACAGTGCGATCGATTCCGACGCGGGCGCAAATTGAAGCGCGGCAGTTGGAAAAGATGCAGGGTAAGGTTCGCGAAGCGTTGGCGGGAGAACGGATGGCATCTTTCTTGCCTCTGGTGTCTCAGTTGTCCGAGGAGTACGACTCCCACGCGATCGCGGCTGCGGCTTTGCAAATGGCTTTCGATCAAAGCCGTCCGGCTTGGATGGGCCAGGATTATGCTCAGCAGGAAGATGCGCCGATCGCAGAAAACGGTATGAAGCCAGTTTTGATCAAAAGCGGGCTAAGACTGTAGTGGGGCCGAGTAATTCTGTGGTGCCGACTGGTTCTGCAACCTCGAATTCTCCTGTTCCTCAGAACAGCTAATTCTTAGCAGTCACTGGCATCTTGTCTGTGCTGCGCAATTGCTAGAAGCTAGCTAACAATTCAATCGTATTTTGTAGTGGGGATAGGCGTTTTGTCATCTCCACTATTTATTATTTTCGTATGAGCAAGGTCGGCCACGGCAATGCCGTTTCCCTACCTCAAAATAATCGCTTTCCCTGCTTCGGATACAACCATTACCGATTAATTGTCGGACACGGCAATGCCGTTTCCCAACCTCAAAATAATCGTAGCTTGCGGGGATTTGGCGTCATCGCCTTCCCTCGGATGTAAACATTGCCCAATTGTAGGGAAACGGCACTGCCGTGTCCTGACTGTGGTAATACGAATATCAATAAAATCGCAAATAATTTATTTTGCCGAAGGTAGCTTGAGTTCGATGCCCAATTTGTTACTATTAGCAAAATTAGTCACGCGATTGTGGAGGCGAGAAATCGAAACCCGATCAACCTGGATAATTGTGAAGTAACTCAGCTTCATCAGCCCCTTGTTGTTTCTGGCTTACGCATCACCACCAGTAAAACCGATTTTCTGACTACCGGCGTGTAATCAGGAGACGAAAAAGTCGATCGCGATAACTAACCCGGATTAAAGATCACACCAGATTTACCCCAATTATTGTTCTGAATTAAAGTGTGTCTGCACCAATCAACATCAGTAAGAGGATAGTCAAGTCGGTAATGTCCGCCTCGACTTTCAGTCCGAAAAGCCGCACTTTTCAAAATTAAATAGCCGATATCCAATAAATTGCCAACTTCCCCCCAATTGCGCAAAAGCAAGCTGGTTTCCTCATCCGCAGGTGAGAAATCTATAATTTTTCCAGCCCGCAACTTCAACAAAGTTTGACTTAATGGTAAAGAGATAAATTGTTGACGCCAAATTTCAATGCGCACGATCGCATTTTCTAGATCCGCCTGTCCTCGGCAAATTCCCGCACTTTGCCATACTAATTGTGGCAGTTCAGATCGTAATTTGTCGATCGCCACAATTTCCCAAACACCGATCGACTTTGCGAATCTTTCCCCTAAATCCTCCTCATTTCCTTCTGTCTTCTCCATTCCCCCCTTGGGGGGGGGCAGGGGGGGGGGTTGCTCTTGGGGGCAG
>JAAUPI010000300.1 GCA_012035135.1 Microcoleus sp. CSU_2_2 | reverse complement strand
CGCTCGCACTACAAATCGATCCGCGAGCGGGGACGCTCGCACTACAACATCGCGAGCGGGGACGCTCGCACTACAACAGATCGCGAGCGGGGACGCTCGCACTACAAACCGATCGCGAGCGGGGACGCTCGCACTACAACTCTCAACTGTTTAAGCCATAAATCTCAATTCAAACCACTCAATTAATTCTAGAGGTGACAATAATGGCAACTTTTACAGTGAATAACAGTAGCGATTTGGACGATCGCAACCCCTTCAATAACGCAACCACCCTGCGCGAAGCCATCAATCGCGCAGCCACCTCCCCCGGTCGAGACACGATCGTTCTCGATACTTCCGTAGAATTGACCGGCCATTTACCTTTTCTAGAGTCTGGCAATGACATTGATTTTGTCGGGAACGGTAACAGGATTAATGGCAATTTCAATCAAATTTTGACCATCAACGGTGCCAATGTTAGCTTTAGCAACCTGACCTTTTTTAACGGTGTGGCAGGAGGCGGAGCCGGTCGGGATGGCGGCGGCGGCGGACTGGGGGCAGGCGGTGCTTTATTTATCAACCGGGGCAGTGTCTTAGTTCAGGATGTCACATTTCGGGGGAATAGCGCGATCGGCGGTCTGGCTTTCGGTCGCGGAGGCAGTGGCGGTCGCGGAGGCAACGACTCCGGGAGCGGTCAACCCGGTCTGGCGGGCGGTCGCGGTGGCAGTTTCAATAACCTCAGCGATGCCGAGTTACTGTCTCTAGGCTTTGGTCTACCTGGAAATGGCGGTGCAGGTGGGGCTGGCGGTTCGCCTCGATCGAACGGAGGTCGGGGTGGCAATGGAGGTGTAGGGGGATTTGGCTCTGGTAGCGGCAGCGGTGGTGGCGGTGGCGGCGGTGGCGGCGGCTCCGGCTCCGATTTTTCTGCCTGGAATGGCGGTCCGGGTGGTATTGGAGGGAGTAGCGGTTTTGGCGCTGGCAGCGGCGGGAATGGTGGCGGCGGCGGTGGTGGCGCGAATGTTTTAGGTGGCAGTGCTGGCTTTGGTGTTGGTGGTGGTTCGTCTTTTCCTCGCAATGGCTTTTTGGGCGGAAGAGGAAATCGAGGAGGGGATGGTGACGATGGTCGCTCTACATTTTTGGGTGACAGCCCCGGCAATGGAGGAGTCGGAGGCGAGGGCGGTGGTGGAGGGGGTGTGGGCGGTGCGATTTTTGTCAATTCGGGTGCGAACTTGACGCTGATCGACAGTCACTTCCAGGATAATACTGCGTTTGGCGGTCGCAGTGTTGAAGCAACAATCAATGTTTTTGCTAATGGTTTGGGTGAGAGTGGTGCTATGTTTGTTCGTGAAGGTGGAACCGTTGCTTCAAGAGGAGTCACTTTTGCCGGGAATCGTGCTTCCAATGGAAACTTTGATTTCAATGTAAGTAATGTAAGTATTAATAACTTAGAAATTCCCGCAGTCAGCATCTTCCCCAGTGTGTTCTCCACACCCAACGAAAATTTTCCGGGTTCGGGTCGCTTTAATCT
The DNA here is from genome assembly GCA_012035135.1 of Microcoleus sp. CSU_2_2. Taxonomy (GTDB): domain Bacteria; phylum Cyanobacteriota; class Cyanobacteriia; order Cyanobacteriales; family Microcoleaceae; genus Microcoleus. The sequence goes on along the minus strand of JAAUPI010000300.1, from coordinate 3,825 downwards.
CGCGCTGAATCGTTCTTTCCCCGTCGATTTAACAATTAATTACACCGTGGGCGGTACGGCAACACCGGAAGAAGACCACAATTTGCGATCGGGTAGCGTTATCGTTCCCGCCGGACAGACTTCTGCCTCAATTAACACTAATACCCTGGACGATCGCATCTTCGACCCCGATGAAACGGTGACGGTCACACTCACCTCCGGTCGCAACTATACCCTCAGTTCTAGCATTAGCTCAACTCAAACCATTATCGACAACGAACGAGAAGAATTGCTCCTCCAGGTGGATACCCTGGTGGATGAAAATGATGGCAATTTCAGCCCTGGAGATTTGTCCTTGCGCGAGGCAATTTCCATCGCCCGCAGTGGGGCAGAAATTGGGTTTTCTCCTGCTCTTTCCGGTAGCACGCTTAACTTGACTCTGGGCGAATTGAGGATCGATCGCAGCATCACAATTCAAGGTTTAGGTGCAGATAATCTGACGATTAGCGGGAACAATACTTCTCGCGTCTTCAATATCGATGATGGCAATGCCACTCAAATTGATGTCGCGATCGACGGATTGACCATCTCAGGCGGCAATACCGCTGGCAACGGCGGCGGCATTCTCAATCGAGAAAATCTCACCATTGCGAACAGCAATATTCGCAATAATACAGCGGCTAATGGCGGGGGAATTTCCACAGCTAGCGGGACATTAAATCTGACTGACAGTACGATCGACTCCAACACTTCTCGTGGAGTTGGTGGCGGCATTCAACAATTGGGAAATGCGATCGTCAATATCACCAATAGCACCATTAATAACAATACTTCTAACAGCAATGGTGCGGGAATTGATGCCAATCCCAGTCCCGGAGGTTTCGCTTTTGCGGTTACGAATAGTACCCTGTCTGGTAACACCAGCAACAACGGTAGCGGCGGCGGCATTTCATTAGGTAGCAGCGCCTTAGTGAATGTCAGCGATAGTCAGGTAACGAACAACCGGGCAACTGTTGGTTTTGGGGGTGGTATTGCCAATCGCTTTGGCGGTCAGTTGAATTTAGAATTGGCGATCGTAGCAGCGAATACTGCTGCTAACAATCCCGATATTAGCGGTCGGGCCAGCAGTGGGGCTTTTAATCTTATTGGTAATGGCACGGGTTTGACGGGGATTACTAACGGAGTTAACAACGATATTGTTGGGGAGGCGACTTTGGGCGATCGCGTGTATTTCCTCACGCCAACTGCCACATCTTGGCAAAATGCACGGGCGATCGCCCAATCTTTTAGCGGTAATTTAGTTACCATTAATAATGCCGCAGAAAATAGCTTTTTAACCAATCAATTCGGCAGCCAACGTCCTTGGATTGGTTTCAATGATACCCAAATAGAAGGACAATTTGAGTGGGTGAGTGGAGAACCCGTTACCTTTACTAATTGGTCGTCTGGAGAACCGAATAACTTTGGATCTGCGGGAGAAGATTTTGCTGAATTGTTTTCCAACGGTCGCTGGAATGACTTACCTGCAACATCGCAACGGCGAGGAATTGTAGAAATCCCTCTCAATTGGCAGTCAACGCCAAGCGTAACAACTGCTACTGCAGAACGCGACATCCTGACCGGAACCGAGGGCGATGACCGGATGATGGGAATGGAAGGACGAGACATCCTCACAGGTGGAGAGGGTGCAGATGAATTTATGTACACCAGTTTGATGGATGCGGGAGATATCCTCACCGATTTTGAAGTGGGGCGCGACAAATTGGTGTTTACCGAACTGCTGGATGGGTTGAATTATACCGGAACCAATGCCTTGGAAGATGAATACATTCGCCTGGTTTCTGCTGGTACGGGAACAATGCTAGAAATCGATGCCGATGGGCCGATGGGCAATGGGATTTTCCGTCCTTTCTTAGTTGTTGAAAATGTGGCGGTGACTGAATTAAACAATCCCAATAACTTTATTTTTTAAGCGATAAACCTCAATTCAAACTACTCAATTCATTCTGGAGAAAAACGATCGTGGCAACTTTCACCGTAACGGGTTCTGGCGATACGATTAATCCCAACGATGGGGTGATAACCCTGCGCGAAGCCATTAATTTCGCTGCAAACAACCCCGGACGAGATAGGGCTACATATGTTTCTCAAGAAAACGATATAGCCTTTCTCAGGTATGTGAAGTCCGCGCCATTGGTAGGGACTTAGGCTCAGCCCATTGGTGTCAACAATCGATTGAAACCTTTGATAAATCTCGTTTTTACCTGACTCTAGATCCCCCTAAATCCCCCTTAAAAAGGGGGACTTTAAGAGTGCTTCCAGTCCCCCCCTTCTGTAGGGGCCCAGCGAAGCGGAGGGGGTGCCCCCGTGCCCACCCTGGCTAGGCAGGGCGGTTTCATTCTCCAAAAAACGAGGGTTTTGTAGGGGTAGTGCCCCCGTGCCTACCCCCCCACCGACGATATATCGGTAACATCAGGCCTTGGGGGCGGGCACGGGGGCACCGCCCCTACAGAAATGAAACCGCCTTGCCTAAATCCCCCTTAAGCTGTAAGTCTCACAAAAGTATTAGGTAACTATACTCATAACAACTAAAGTTATAAAGTCATGACTCTCTTTAGTTGAGTTCGGATCGAGACTTTCTTCAGATGTGCATTTAAAAAGGAATCTTTACTATAAAAATATCAACAAATTCCACTTGAACTGAAGGAAACAATTATGAAACGGCTCTCCTGGGATTGTGGTGCAAACTGTATCTTAAGCTACAAAATTCTCCCGGTGCAAGTATTGAAACTCATACCAGGAGTCATATAGGCTTCACTTATCACCGAATACCCAGGAGAGCCGCAAGTATTTGATGAATTTTGGAATTACCTTCAATAAGGCTCGATCGCCCGCCCAAAAAGTTAAGTTCCACCTAGCGACGCAAGTCCTTAACTTTTCTGTATCGACTCAGTAAGTGCCAATTCGTATAACCGAATTAGCGATCGAGCAATCAGCAACAGCAATAGCAAGCGATTTCCATCGCACCAGGTTTTTTCAACCATGCGATCGCATCTTCCCCTAGAAAAGTGCAGTTTTGGTTGTGCTGGCATTCTGGTGGATTGTTTGCTGCGATTTCAACACAAAACTCAACAAATGAACTAGGAGCCAACCATATGGCAACATTTACAGTCAATAGTTCTAGCGATACGATTAATCCCAACGATGGGGTGACAACCCTGCGAGAAGCAATTACTTTCGCTGCGAACAACCCCGGACGAGATACCATTCTCTTCAACAGTTCTGTGGTGTTAAACAGTTCTTTGCCAACCTTGCAGACGGGGAACGATATTGATTTTATCGGGAACTTTGCCAATCGAGGCGCTACCATCAACGGCAATAACAGGCAAATTTTCACCATCAACGGCGCAAATGTAAGTTTCACAAATCTGACAATTCGCAATGGCGTAGCCACCGGCGGTAGCGGGACTCGCGGCGGTGGTGGCGGACTCGGTTCTGGCGGGGCGCTGTTTATCAACCGAGGGAATGTCATTACTGATAGTGTTACCTTCTCCAACAACTTCGCACTGGGCGGTAGCGGTAGCAACGGACGCGGCGACGGCAACTCGGGCGGCAACGACTCCGGCAACGGTCAAACTGGATTTGCTGGTGGCAGTGGTGGCAACTTCAATAACCTCAGCGATGCAGCACTAAATGCTTTGGGACTGGGGAATGGTGCGGGAGATGGCGGCGGCGGCGGTGCTGGCGGTCGCATCCTCTCCAATGGGAATGGTGAAGGGGGTGGTGGCGGTGGCTTTGGCAGCAGTGGCAGCTTTGGTTCTGGTGGCGGTTCTGGTGGCGGTGCTG
>JAAUPI010000299.1 GCA_012035135.1 Microcoleus sp. CSU_2_2 | reverse complement strand
TTTGCTGCTTGTTCTCGATTGATACCGCGAGATTGCAGATCGATAGAGCCATTCCCGGGCGACAAAGCAATTGTAACTCGCGCTGCATTGACACCAGTCGGTGTTTTTACTAACTCCACACTCCCATCGCGGTAGATACTTTTGCTCGTCAATTCTGCGAAAAGAGCTTGAATTTCTTTTTCATCAACACACTCTTCCAATTCCGATTTTTTCAGGCTGTTTTTTATTTCTGCAAGCAACCATTGATTCATTTGCAGGTAGGTGGCAATCGCCTCATTTACCACCTCACTGAAATCCCGCTGCATCAAGGTAGCGATCGCCGAAAGTGCCTCTTTTTTCTCGCTGTCAAGAGTCAGCGTCATGTTTTCTTGGCTCATTGTTTGTGCGACCATCATTAATAGTATTATGTCATTATAGCAAAGAGTTAATTCAAGAGTCAATGCAGCCAACAAGAAATGCCAACAGCTAGCAACTCAATACGAACAGTCTGTCACAGATGTTCGTCCTGAAGGCAAAGCCTGGTTTCGCTGCTACTTTCAATGAGGGAAAATACATGAAAATTTGAGGAACCGGGTTTTTTACCAAGTCTGCGGGTAACAACGAAGTATTTAGGAAAAAACCCGGTTTCTGAACCCCACTCGATTTTAGCGACAATAGCAGATGGCTGCCATGTCGAATTCGATCGAACCATCTTCAGTATCGAATGATTTACTTGAGTTTACTTAAACAATTATTCAATTCCCCTACCAACCATTCTTTCTCAGCGTGCGGCAAAAACAAGCCAAAACAATAGTTACGCGACTTAGCGCGAATCAGGCAAAAAGTCATCGATTTTTTAAGCAATGGCAGATGAATTTTGCTCAACTTTACCCGCTGGATATCTTGAGAACTGATTTGAATTTGTCTGCTCAATAAACAACCAAAAATCCAACACAAGTACATCAAAGCATAAAATACGGTAAATATTATTACACCTTTGATTGATATAAATACAAATAGGTGAAATAATTTACCTAGCGAGTCGGCTAAAGTGTATTTAAACAAGCTAAATGTCCAGTCCCCCGGTACGGCAATTAACCATAGGATTAAATCAAAAAATACCAGAATCAAAAAGAATGGAAGTAAAACTTTATAACTAAGATGAACGAACTGGAAAAACCCTGGGAGTTTGCTAGGGAAACGATCGGGGTATATATTGATGAATAACCACCGTTTAACGTCAATTAAAGTAATTCGGGATTGGGGCGATCGCTTAAACATTTTTTCTGAATTAATCCCGCTTGGCTGTTCCCCTCGCAGCGCTGATAAAGCATCTTTTGCTGAGTGAAATCGATCTTCAATTGCGGGTTCAATTATCTTCTCTAACCAGTCGGCAAACTCTGGAGAAATAGAGACGCGATCGCGGAATTTTACCTTCAGCTTGTGTCTGGGTAAATCCGATGGAAATTTTTGGGTTAACAAGAAAAGCAGCGTTGTGCCTAATCCATACAAATCTGTTGACAATACAGCTTTTCCTCTGAATTGTTCGGGTGCCATGTAACCGTAGGTTCCGACAACGGTACTGCCTCCAGTAACGGTATGATGGTAAGTATTTTGAACTGCGCCAAAATCAACTAGGAAGACTCGCCCATTTTTTTGCAGAATAATATTTTGGGGTTTAATATCTCGGTGGATAGTAGCAGGTAACAGCGATTGCAGATAAGCCAGAATTTCTAGCAATTGATAGGCGATATGACGAACTTGCGATTCATTTGGTTTCCAGCCATTTTCTATCAACTGTGCGAGAGATTTTCCCGGTGCGAGTTGTTGGGCGATGTAAAAACAACGATCTCGATCGGTATCAACTTGAAAGTAGTCAATGTAGCGAGGAATTCCCGGATGATTCAATCCCGATAAAGTTTTTGCTTCTCGTTCAAATAACTCGATTTTCTTCCATTCAGTTGTCAGACGCAAGGACAAAGCTTTGAGTGCAACTTTTTGATTGCTGTTTAAATCTACAGCAGCATAGGTGATCCCAACTCCCCCCTGTCCTAATTTGCCGAGAATGCGATATCTTTCAGCAATGATTTTTTCCGATTGTTGTAGTGTTTCCATATTTTTATGCTTGGGTTTAGTTTGGATAATTAGTTTGTTGCGCCGTGAGATCTAAGTATTTCGGCTGCTGCTTCTCGGTTGGGAGTAGAGTCGGTTTCTGCTATCTTTAGTGGCGTTTCACCATAAGAGTTTGTAGCGTCAATTTTTGCACCTTTAGCAATCAGCAATTTTAAGATTTCTACAGTGCCATAATGTGCGGCTTTGTGCAGTGGAGTTGTGCCACATATATCTGTGTTATTAACATCTGCACCGTTTTTAATTAGCAGGGCAGCAATATCATTTTGTCCGAGGGCGATCGCTCGATACAATGGAGTTTGACCATTTGCATTTCTAAGATTAACCCTTGCACCATTAGCAATTAGTAGTTCAGCGATATCTTGAGATCCTTTAGCAACAGCAAGATCCAGGGTAGTTTGAAGCAAGTTATTTTTGGCATTAAGGAATGCACCTTTAGCAATCAGCAATTTTAAAATTTCTACAGTGCCATAATGTGCGGCTTTGTGCAGTGGAGTTGTGTCATAATCATCACTGTTATTAACATCTGCACCGTTGTTAATTAGCAGTGCAGCAATATCATTGTGTCCGATCGTGATCGCTCGATACAATGGAGTTTGACCCTTCGCATTTCTAAGATTAACCCTTGCACCATTAGCAATTAGTAGTTCAGCGATATCTTGATATCCTCGAGCGACAGCAAGCTCTAGGGGAGTTTGACCATCGTCATTTCTAGCGTCAACCCTTGCGCCTTTAGCAATTAGCAGTTCAGCGATATCTTGATATCCTCGATCGACAGCAAGATCCAGGGGAGTTTGACTCGATTCATTTTTGGCATTAACAAATGCACCTTTGGCAATGAGTTGTTTGGCTACATCATTAAGTTTGAAATTCACAGCGATATGCAGTAAAGTGTTGCCATATTTGCATTCACTATTAACATCTGGGTGTTTACTAATCAGCAGCGCCAATGTATCCTGATGTTTTAAGCCTGCGACGCTATACGGTAGAGATGGAATTGGTTTAGGTTGATTTGGTATGTTAATATCCGAAATAAAACGTTCTCCACCAGGCTCTAACGGCGGTTGATTGATATTTAGCCTATTATTGATTGAATTATCGAAGACATAGATATCTAGAGGAGTCCATCCATGATTATTTTTAACATTGACTTTCGCACCATTAGCAATTAAAAAAGAAGCGATTTCTAGGCGATTATCTTGAACAGCTAGATGTAACGGAGTATTTCCATGTGCAGTCCTAGCGTTGATATCCAGCATGAGCAAAGCAGCAACTTCTTTGGTGGCTGCATAATGCAGTGGAGTCATTTTTCTACTATCCCTGATAACAATATTTGCGCCGTCTTTAATTAGCTGTTGTACCAACTCCTTAAACCCTATTTTGGCTGCATTATGTAATAAAGTTTTACTCTTGCCATTTCGGGCATTTTCTTCTTTGATGTTGATTTTTGTACCCGCAGCAAGTAGTATTTGTGCGATCGCCTTCGATCGCGCCACATGTAGAGGAGTTATGCCATTTTTGTTTTTGGCATTGACATTCGCGCCTTTAGCAATCAGCAACTTGGCCATTTCAGCGATCGCGCAAAGAACAAAGGAGTTGTACCCCTACGATCGAAATGTAAAGACATTTCCGATTTAAAACTCCAGAAAGGAGTCCACATATCAAAAGAAAGTTCACTCTGGGCGTTAATATCTGCACCTTTAGCAATTAGCGTCTGTGCTACTTCTATGCGATCGAATCCAGCAGCAAAGTGTAACGGGGTAAAGCCAAATTTATCCTTAGCTTTGATATCTGCACCCTTGGCAATTAACAATTCTGCCATCTCTTTTGAGCCAGCCAAGTGTAGTAAATTCTGGTTATTTACCCTGGTATTAGCACTAATACCAAGATCCAGATAATGCCTAACAGTTTTAGGATCTCCCTGTTCAACAGCCTTGACAACTGCATCGGGGGTAAATCCAATCCGGTTGAGGATGGGATATTTAAAGTGATTGAAAACAGCAACAGTAGCAACAGCAGCAATTCCTATTTTGAGGCGTTTTTTCCATTGCGTCGGATCGGATTTAACGTTAACTATTCTCGGATGGCGAAGCAATTCAAGCGATTCTTTTGCCGATCGAAAGCGGTTGTCTAAATCTGGGGCGATCGTTTTTCCCAACCAATCGGCAAATGCTGACGAAATCTGAATTTGAGAGCAAAAATCTTTCTCTAGTATATTTGGTGGTAATTCGGCGGGGGAACGGTGGGTTAGTAAATACAACAATGTCGCTCCTAAACCATATAAATCTGTGGCAGGTACGGCTTGTCCGAGACATTGTTCTGGAGCCATATAACCATAGGTTCCAACTACGGTACTTCCTCGCATTAAAGTATTGTGATAAGTGTTTTGCACTGCTCCAAAATCTACTAAGCAGACTGCCAAATCTTTTTGTTTGTGGGAATTAATGGGCGATTTGAAAACAATATTCCCTGGTTTAATATCCCGGTGAATAACAGGTGGTGTCTGTGAATGGAGATAAACTAAAATCTCCAAAATTTGTGTGGCAATGCGCTTAATTTCTGCTTCACTGGCGTGCCAGCCATTTTCGACTAAACTTGCTAGAGATTGCCCTGATGCCAGTTCTTGTACTATATAAAAACAACGGTTATCGGGAGTATCGACATAAAAATAATCTAAATAACGCGGAATTCCCGGATGATTCAATTTTGATAAAACCTTGGCTTCTCGTTCAAATAGTTCCAGGACTTTCCAGTCATTCATCTTCTGTAAAGACAAAGCTTTGAGTGCGACTCGCTGGCGTGTTTTGAGGTCAATAGCTTCATAAGTTGTGCTGCTACCGCCTTCTCCGAGGAGATTTTTAATCTGATAGTGTTTGACTGAGTTCTGGGGAATTTGTTGAACAATATCCATAGCGTTATCCTGGGTTGATGAGTACCAACAAACATTTCCTATTTGGGTTTTTACAACCCAGATTTTGAGAAATTTATGCAATGCGAATTGAGCATTTGAGTAAATTTCAAACACAAGTCGATAGAAAAGTCAATGAGTGACTATGTATAATTGCTTAAATTTCAATTACCGTATTTCTATGGATAGCTTACCCAGAATTTTAGAGTGTCATATCACCTTTAACGAAAATTTACCGAGTTGAGATATAGCAATCCTAAATCATTTGCGTAATTATTGTAGGGGCAATCCCCCCGTGGTTGCCCGATAGATTAGGGGTAGGCACTCTTGGCACTACCCCTACAAATTTTGCGAATCATTTAGGATCGCTA
>JAAUPI010000036.1 GCA_012035135.1 Microcoleus sp. CSU_2_2 | reverse complement strand
ACAATCTGCGCTTGCTCGATCGATTGCTAAAGGAAGGAAGAGGAAGAGGGAAGAGGGAAGAAGAACCCCCCCTACCCCCCCAAGGGGGGAAGGAAGAGGGAAGAAGGAAGAAGGAAGAATGAAGAAGGAAGAAGGAAGAGGGAAGAGGGAAGAGGTAAGAGGGAAGCAGGAAGAAAAAGAAACTCTTCCCAATTCTCTATTTCTAATTCCCAATTCCCAATTCCCAATTATTAATATTCCCGATTGGCAGATGCGACTAGAAGTTTTAATCGCTTATTTAGCACCAGAATATCGAGAGAAGGTGGCTGCAAATCTTCAGTTGCCGGCTGACAGCATTAAGCGACTGCAAGAGTTGGAAGCCAGAAGAATTGAACTTTTAGAGCGTTTACCGAAGTGCGAGTTACCGAGTCAATTGGTGCTGTTGTTGAAGACATACGAGTTGCCGATGTTAATTGCGATCGCCCTGCAAAGTCAGCGAATTATCCGCCACCAAATATGGAAATATCTCGCTCAGTGGGTGAATATTGAGCCGCCTTTGAATGGCAACGATTTGAAGGCATTGGGTTACAAGCCTGGGCCTGGGTTTAAACTAATGTTGGATGATTTGTTGGCTGCTAAGTTGGATGGGCTTGTGGGCGATCGTACTGATGCTATTTCTTTCTTAGCACAACATTATCCTCAAAGTTAAAGAGGCGTACCTGATTCGATCGGCCTCTATCGACTCGCTAATACCATAATACCTGCTTGCAAGTCAAGTACAAATCCAAATCTTTACATAAGCTAGACTATTGTAAAGATTTGCAAAAGCAAAAAGGGGTATTACCCCCTAGCGTGCTAAAGTAAAAAACATAGATGCACCCTGATGGCTTTCCCGCTCCACAAAAGCGGGATTTTTGTTGGGAAGGAAGTTGTGTTAAGTTTTAAAAAGCCTGCTACAGATAAAATTTGGTGTAACAAGCAAATAAATTGATGGGTACATCAGAGCAAAAGCAAAAAGTATCGTGCAGAGCGATCGAACTTTTTACCCAAACTCTGCGAAATAGCCCAAAAGCTGTAGCATAGGTTGGGACACGGCATCAAGAAAAGATGAACTTAGCGCCAACAACAGTCCTGCAAAAGGGCAAATACACAATTAACGGGACTTTAGGTATAGGAGGGTTCGGCATCACTTACCGAGCTATCCACGCCCATCTAAAACAAACAGTCGTACTCAAAACCCTTAACGAAAGTCTGCGCCAACACCCAGAATCTGCACAGTTTCAGCAACAATTTATAGCCGAAGCCCAGCGCCTATCTCGCTGCCAACATTCCAACATCGTCCGAGTTATCGACTTTTTTGAAGAAGCCGGACAGTCTTTTGTCGCTATGGACTACATTCCTGGCAAAACTCTGGCTCAAATAGTAGAAACGGGCGAGCCACTACCAGAAGCTCAAGCCTTACACTATATTCGGCAAATAGCCTCAGCCGTAGATACAGTTCACCAGAGCGGCTTGCTGCACCGAGACATCAAGCCAGAAAATATTATTCGGCGAGCCGACACGCACATAGTAATGCTAATAGATTTCGGCATTGCGCGCGACTTTACCGCCGGCACCCAACAAACTCACACCAACTTGCTGTCCCCAGGTTACGCACCGATCGAACAATACCTCGATGACGGCAAATGTACGACTGCCACAGATGTCTATGCCATCGCCGCCACGCTGTACTACTTGCTCTCGGGCATACCACCCATAGCAGCACCTCTACGCGATCGTATTCCCCTACCAGACTTAGGACAATTTCAACCCAACCTCAGTCCGGGAATTGAGCGAGCTATTCTTCGGGGACTCGAAATCGACCCCCACAAACGCCCCCAAACAATCGAACATTGGCTTGCCATGCTGCAAGAAACAGAGCGAATACCAGCCAGAAAAGGTAAGCAAAATATGCGATTGCCCGCACCTCCGCCACCGCAGTTAACTTTCTTGGCCTTTCTGGTAACGGCTGTAATTGCTGGCTGGATGGGTTTTGACTTGGCATGGCGCTACAATAGTACCAGCGCTACCAGTGGCTTTCGAGATCCTAAATCTTTCTCATCTCTCGAAGATTTGCTCAAATCCCGCGATTTGTCGGGGCCGATGTTTGGTCAGCCATCAGTCGAGAGCAGCCCTCTCCCCCCCATCGAACTCAACAAACAACCCAAAGTCAGGCTAGACAGCAGCAACAGCACCGAGTCGATCGATTCCTCAGAAGCTAACGCCGCACCTTCTCCCTCCCCAAGCCTCGAATCCCCAACTCCCGAACCGGAACCGCAGCCATCAGAATCTCCAACTCCCGAACCGGAACCGCAGCCTTTAGAATCCTACACCCCAGAGCCTCCAACCCAAATCACTCCCGAACTCCAAGCAGCGCCTGCACCAGTACCGGAAGTTGTACCCCTGCCACCCGATCCGCCCCGCAAACCGTCTCCAACTTCCATTCCGTCTGTGCCCGCTAGTGCTGAAACTTTTCCTTCCTCTGAACCCGCGCTACCAGCACCGACACCGCTAGTAGAACCTCCGATACCGAGCCAGAGCGACAGCAATTCAGATAGCACGATCGTACCAACGCCACCTGCCGTTGCTGAACCGACTGTACCTTTTCCTGAACCTGCTACAAATTAGTTTGAATTGCTCTAGGTTTGTGGAAAGTTAGAAATTTTCACGTCATTTTAATTGCTAAGCTGTTGTGCTTTTAAATTGTATATTTCGATCGAGGATCAAAAATAGTCAAATACTCTCCCCCTCCCTCTCTCCCTCTCTCCCCCTCTAATACCATAGATAATCTAGATGCACGACAGCTTATCTCAGCAGGCAGCTACTTTTGATAGATGGTAATTTATTGGCGAGCGTATACAATTAAGCTACTAGGATACAACTAGCGGAGGGATTGATTATGAACGCAGTGATTGCTACTATTAGCGGTGCTCTGGGACTGAGCTCAATCTTAATTAGTGTGACACCTGCTGTTCTAGCCCAACAAAGACAGCAACCAGCGCCCCAAACCTCGGAAACGACAGAAACGACTTTATCTGGGGACTCCCTGAGAACTGTTGAGGACAGAACCGTAGACTCCGACTACCAAAACTTGATTGGTGAATCAGAAACGGCTGGTAATTCTACTAGAAGCGACGGTCGTTTCGATGACACATTTCGCCTCAAACTCAATAGCGAATTAGAATTTATTACTACTCCCTCGGACGCCCAGCGTCAAGCAAACCCTTTGCCTCCAAAACAAAGCGACAGCGGTACAGAAGCGGGAGTTCAGATTCAGCTAGGGCTCTAGCAAGCTTAAATCAATTGATTTGGTGACAAGGGCGAGTGCGGAACCCAATTTTTTCCCGAAAGAATTGGGTAACAAGCCCTCCCCAGCAGAGGCGATCGATCCGGTCGATCGACTATAATATCGCGGTCGGGGCGGGTCGATCGGATTATTAGTCTTAGGCGATTATGGTTGGTAAAAACCGTCGCTACACGAATTGTGGTTAATTTACCGGACATAATATGACTTATTGTGACCGCGATCGTCTTTTTCTATGAAATTTATCACAAGTTTTGTGAGTTTTATATCACACCAGAGTCCTGATGCTTAACAGAAAATAAAAACTATTAAACTTCTGATTCAGTCCGATTAGCTACGTGTCTTTACAAAAGCCTATAAAACTGGTGGTAAAGGTGATGCGAGAAGCTCAATTGATTAATTATTTGCGGGGGGAGTTGGCGATCTCGAATTCTGCGATCGCAGTTGCTCTCCGGTACGCCGAACAAGATGTCAACCAATTGCCTATGGTTCTTTGGCAGTATGGGTTAGTTACACTAAAACAGTTAGATCTAATCTTTGACTGGCTGGAAGCTCAGCCGACTTAGCAAGTGAAAATTCGCAGTTAAAGATATTAATATCAGGTTGCATATTTCTTACCAATAAAGCTTACACAAACGGTCGTCGAAATGTATAGGGTTAAGTGTTGAGGTTGACGTTGAGGTTGAGTGTTGAGGTGGAGTGTTGAGGATAAATTTTATTTTTATCCTCGCTCTTTACCGCCGAGAGTTATGAGTTATGAGTTATGAGTTTTGCATCAAGATTTGTAACTCACAATTCACAACTCGTACTAAATATCCCAGTTCGGGACGCATTTCATATCATTTCCGGCTGCACTGGAATAATATACAGCAGATTGCAGATTTATGAGGTACATTCAACAACCCCGTAGGGACACGGCACTGCCGTGTCCTTACCTTTTTTGTGTACCTCACATACTTAAAAAAAGCTGTATAATGTCACCCATGCTGAAAAAAACAGCAGTGGTTTATTTTTCACATCAAGTAAAAAAACTGGCAAGGTTTCCCTTGTCCAGGTTTTTTTTATCTAATTTGGTGGCGGGAAGTGGATTTGAACCACTGACCTTCGGGTTATGAGCCCGACGAGCTACCAGGCTGCTCTATCCCGCGTCGCTTTGTGTCCTTTCTAATATAAACACATCTTTCTGAAAATAGCAACCCCTAATCCAAAAAAAGATTTTAGATTGCCAGAGGGGTTGCGAAAATCGGCTCCGAATCCGGGCTGTGTTAGAGCATTGACACTTCGCCGACTACCTCCAAGCGCTTGAATTCGCTAAGAGTAAGGTAAGTTTCCGAAAGAGTTTCCGCGATCGTCGCCGTGATCCACCCCAACTGCTTGAGCAACTGAATCGCCACCGCATATTGAGCGCGCTTTGAGCCATCTGTCACCTTAATTGCCAAACCCATACCTTCGCCAACCCGGCCAATGCACTGCACGCCTTCTGCACCGGCTTTGCTGATGACTTCTCCTTGAGTCAAGCGCATCAGTTCCGTGTCGAATTTCCCTTCACCGGCAATCATTACCGGGTGATGAGTCATGGCGCGAACAATGCGCTCCATGTCCACATTGTCTCCTGATGCCAACTTAGCGTAGAGAGAGGCCATTTGACCTAACTGCAAGAAATAGGTAGGAGCGCCGCAGTCGTCGCGAGCGCTGATAAACTCTTCGGCAGGCATGGCCAGCAAGTCAGCTACCTTGCCTAAAATGAGCTGCTGGATGGGATGTTTGCGGCGCAAATAGGTTTCCATCGGCCAGTGCCGTAGTTGACAGACAGCCAGCATTCCTGCGTGTTTGCCGGAGCAGTTATATTGCAGGGAACTCTTTTTGCCTTCAGGAATCGGGCATTGAAGTTTAGAGGGGTCAATGTCGCAGCGCCAGAGGACATTAAATACTTGTCGCGATTGCTCGATCGTACCTTGATGAGAACTGCAAATAATTGCTAAGTCTCGATCTGTGAGTTCGTAGCGCTCTAAGGTGCCGCTGGCAGTGACAGCTAAAGCTTGAAACGGCTTGAGTGCGGAACGGACAAAACACGCCGTTTCCGAGTTGCCAGCAACGGATAGAACGCGCCCGCGATTGTCGCAGACAGCGGCTTGGACGCGATGCTTCGACTCCACAATACCTTCGCGCAGTAGTGTGACTTCCAGTTCGGGAGCTTGGGTTCGTTTTCCCCTTGTCATATCAATTTTAGATTTTAGATTTTAGATTTTAGATTGGGGTACTGGGGAGTTATGAGTTGTGAGTTGTTGTAATTTATGAGTTGCGAGTTGCCATTTACAACGTCGATTCTTGCTGCAAAAACTCATAACTCCCCAGTTTTCGCTCCCGATTACAAACAATTCCAAATTAGCCCCCCGGCAAGCAGCAATAATACCAGACCATAAAACGTCTGTCGCAGACGATTCAGAATTGGTTCCAGTTGGTAGTTGACAATCAACTGATCTTGAAGCAAGACTTCGGGAGTTTTAGACCAGGACTGACCGTCGTACCAGCCAGATTCTTCGTAGACAACTGTGGGGTTGGACAGGCGCGATCGCACGTAAAACCAACCCAAGTACAGCCGGAGCAAAGCTAATCCTAGAATAAAACTGGCACCTGCGGCACCGCACAGGACAAACTGAGCTGGATATTTGACAGGAGAAAAGCTGGCGGCAGCGACGGGCCCGGATACCAAGCAACTCCAACCCCATACCCAAGCAAGTTTTGCTAAATACTGGGGCCAATTGAGACTTACCCAACTAAAAAACCAGGATTCTTTTAGTTCTTGGTATTCATTGACCGGTCGTTGTTCTTGTGGAACAGGACAAATAGAAACAGAAGTGTCTTTCACTTTTTTACCTCCGGGAGGTTCTCGGCATAACGTGCTTCGCGCTTAGTGGTAAGAGGTTATAGAGTGCTGGCTTAGTTGAGTTGAATATTCCCAAAACCAACAAGAGTATTTGAGTTATAGCAGTATTCGGTTATCTAACCTCTGGGCGCAGTGGAAAAGTTAATGCGTTCTGCGTGTCCCCAGAATGCTTCTAAATTGTAGAATTCGCGTTCCTGAGGTTTTAAGATGTGGACGATCACGTCACCGTAGTCCATCACCACCCAACTTGCATCTGATTGACCTTCTACACGCAGTGGTAAACGCTGCCATTCCTCTTCTACTTGGTCTGCGATCTCGGCAGAGATGGCTCGGACCTGTACGTTAGAAAATCCGGTGACAATCACGAAGTAGTCTGCTAAATAGCATACTTCTGATACCCGGAGTAGTACGATATTGTCCCCTTTGCGGTCTTCGGCAGCTTGAGCAATTGTCAAAGCTAGGGGGCGGGTTTCATCTGGGGATGTGCCGACAGTTGAAGGCGAGTTGGTGGTGTATTGGATTTGGGTTTGATCTAACATTAATGGTTTGAGTTCCTAGTTGATACAACAGTCTTAAACTTGGTAATGAGGACGAAGAGTCCTCAATAGTAAGTTTGTAGTGATGACAAACAGTCCTCGGTCGGCTGCTGTTAGTCGCTGAGGATTAACGTCCTGACTACAAACTAGTTTGATTGCAAGTGCCGATCGACTCTAGTGTGGAATTCCCTGTTTCTTTTGATCGGGCTATTTGCAGCGCCCAATTGCGGGTGAGTACGCTGCGCGGATGAATGTAGCACCGAGTTTCTAGCAAGAATTTCAAAGAATAATCGCAGGTTTGCCAAACGGCAGCATAAAGATTTTGCACGCTTGCTTGCCGCAGTGCTTCTAGTTCGGCTGTGTTGCCACGGCTCGGCTCTATAGTATCTGCTATAAATACGGTACAACTGAGCTGACTCATGTTTGGTCTACCGAGGGTGTGATTGGCAATTGCTGCCAAAATTTCTCGATCGACTACCCCGAATTCGTCTCTGGCGACGATCGCGCTGGCGTCTGCGTGTAGCAGGTGCGGGTGCGCTTCTAACACTGAGTCTAACTCTAAACCTTCTGCTGAGGCCATTTGTAGCAGCAGTTGAGGTTTGAAGTATTTTGCCAAATCGTGCAACAGTCCGGCAGATCGGGCTTTTGCTTCGTCGAGGCCGTAATGGCGAGCCAAGTCACCTGCTACTTGTTCGACTCCGAGGATATGTTTGATGCGAGCAGCAGGAACTCTGTCTGACAGCCAAGCTAGAACGTTTTCGCGCTGGGGCGGTGCAAGTGCCAAGTATTAACTCCAAAATTCTATGATGTCTAGTATTTTAGCGTTTTCTTTTCGATCGGCTGCTGTGTCGGCCTGACAGGGGTGTGGTGGCTTCTGGGATCAGGAGGATTGAAGGGGGCGATCGGCTCTACCTGAACAATTGAAAGATATGTTATATAAATTAACATTAAAGTCTACGAATAAACAAATAATTTTCGGTGCTGGCGAACCTAAATTAACTAATTATTTTGGCAGTGGCTCCAAAACTTTTTCAGAATGGCTACCTGCAACCGTCGCAAATAAAGCCTCGTAATGATTCAAAGCTTCTTCAAATCCGTAATTTTCAACAGCATAATTTCTGCCTTGCTCGCCCAACGCATTCACCTTAGCAGGATTCAAGTACAAATCTTCAACCGCATCTGCCAGAGCTTGCGGGTCTTCCGGAGGCACTACCACCCCGCCACCGCTTTGCTGCACTGCTTTATGAGCAGTACCAGTTTCTGGAACCGAAGCCAAAATTGCCCGGCCACTGGCGAGAATTACTTGAATTTTTGAAGGCATATTGAAGTTAGTAACCCGCAGTTTTTGGACCACCAAACTAACATCAGCAGCAGCTAACATTTCTGGCAATTTTTCTCGCGGTTCAAAAGGTAGTAGCATAACATTAGTAGCTTTGTAAGTTTCGCAATCTTTTTGCAAGCGAGCGAGTGCTGTTGATTCTCCGACAATTACAAAAGCGATTTCTGGTATTTGTTTCAAACGAGCTGCTGCTTTGACAACTGTTTGGAGACCCTGAGTCAGGGCAATGTTGCCTGCATAAAGAACTACAAATTTGCCTTGGAGATTATGAGTTTCGCGAAAGGAGTTATTTTCCTTGGGTAAGGGGCGGATGAAATTTACATCAACCCAATTCGGAAGGCAAACTATTTTCTCAGGAGGTACTCCCTGAGAGTGCAATTTTTTGACAAAACCGCTGTCGATGACACTGACTTGACTGGCAGTGTGGTAGGCCAATTTTTCCAAAGCATCGGCTATGCGAACTAGCAGTCCGTTTTTTTTCACCAAGCCAACGCGCACGGCCGCTTCTGAGACAATATCCTGAACGTTGAGGACGATCGGGCAAGCGCGACTCCACCCATATAATGCTACTGGGACGCTAATCGGTAAAGGAGGCATTGTCGAGAAAATCACGTCGGGACGCCAGCCCCTGAAGGCTTGGACGGCGCTGGAGGCGACAAAGCTACCGTCTAGCAGGAGTCTGTCTAGCAGGCTGGGGTGGGGGCCGTTGACGCGCAGGTAGCTACGCTGTATTGTAACGCCTTTGTGTTCTTCGGTAAGGTAGAATTTGCCCCGATATTGTTGATAAATACGACGCTGGGGATAGTTGGGCATTCCTGTGACGACTCGAACTTGATGACCGCGCTTGACTAGGCCTTGTGCTAGTTCTGTCATTAGAGGGGCGATGCCGATCGGCTCTGGATAGTAGTTATAGGAATAAATCAGAATACGCATAATATTTAGTTTGAAGCAAATTTTCCTGCATAACTAGCTTGAGCCTGCACCCATTGAATTACCGACTATTTGGTTGAGTTCCGGGTAAGACAACAGCAAGGGACGGCACAGAGACCTTCCTAGGCTCAAAAGAAGCCGCCCTCTGCGGTTTGAAGCCTCCCGCCCTCAGGTAAGGTTTTTGCGCATTACCAAACAGTTGCGGCAGTCGTCGATACGGACATAGTGAAGCTCATCTGTGAGCTTATGCATGAACACCAGTCCCCTTTCACCTTCTCTGTCTAAGGGATCGCGCTGCTCTTGCATAATCGATCGTAGCTTTGCTTCCAGGTCAAAGGGTTGACCCCTGTCCCAAATCCTGATTTCTAAGTAACAGCAAAACACTTTTACCTCAAGGTCGATGGGCGTCGCGGGGGGCAAGTTATGGTGAGCGTGGCGAACAGCATTTGTAAAGCCTTCGTTGATAATCAGACGACACTGCCACCACAACTCCTCCGGTAGCAGTGGCAAAACGATATTCTCCAACCATTCCAAAACTTCTGTTAGAGCCTTCAAGTCTGTTTCAACCTGAAGGTGCGACTCGGCCTTTGGTTGCTTGTCTTTCATTAATCCTATACAGCGCCACTATTTTTCTGAAACAGGATGGTTACAGTTTTAACAATTAGTTTCAAGTCATACATTAGGCTCCAGTTTTGTTGGTATTTTAAATCCAGACGAATTACATCTTCAAAGTCACGCACTTGAGAGCGACCATTGACTTGCCATTCGCCGGTCATTCCAGGCTTGACATCCAAACGTTGCCACTGTGGTACTTCGTACCGATCGACTTCGTCTGGAGTAGGGGGTCTGGTACCGACTAAACTCATTTCGCCTTTGAGTACATTCCAAAACTGGGGCAGTTCGTCGAGACTGGTCTTTCGCAAAATCCGCCCGACTTTGGTAATCCGGGGGTCATTGTCATTTTTGAAAAATGCGCCGGAGGCTTGGTTTTGGATTTTGTCTTTCAGGGCTTCAGCGTTAGTACACATCGATCGAAACTTCCAAATCCGAAACTTTTTGCCCATCCAGCCACAGCGGGTTTGGGCGAAAAAAATCGGGCCTGGATCGTTGATAGTGATGGCTGCGGCTATCGGCACCAACAAAATTCCTGTAATTATCAAACCTACTATTGACCCAACGATATCTATCAGGCGTTTCACCCACGATCGTATTGAAGGATGGGTGATGGGTAGTTGATCGTCTACGCGGTTAATCTCTAGGGGGGCTGAAGTTGCAGAAGGCTGCTCGATCGTCAGCACTTGATCTAGGCTAGTAAGAGCAAATACTGCCATTACCTGCGGCTTGAGGCTGCGAAGCACTAAGTCGCTGCCCCGCTGTTTCGCAAATTTTAGATTGCTGACTAGGGCGCCGATCCCACTACTGTCGATGAATGTCGTGTGACTGAAGTCTAGGACAATTTTACTGGGAACGGTACTTTCAGAGAAAAGTTGCTGGCAGGTTGTCTTGAAGTTTACGGCTTCAAGTACGCTTAAGCGCACGGGGATATGAACAGAGGGAATCTCGTCCAAGTATGTTACCCGAAAATCTGCCTCTGGGGTTGGGCTGACCATGAAGTCCTGGTTTCAAATTTCAAGCTGATGTCTTTAGCCTATTCTGTCCTAGTCGCTCCATTTTTACCAAATATTATTGTTAACAAAAGGCTAGCTTTACACAAACTTCATATTTTAACAGGTCAACTTGTGGATATTTTTGATGTCGATGTTCTTCCCAACTGCTAGATGTCGAAGGCCCAAGCGTACTGAGGTCATACCGTTTCTTAACAATTTAGCTGCGGTAGGGACTTAGACCAAGCCTTGTCCCTACAGATGTCACTCGTAATCTAGTGAATAATTCATGAATTGTAGACGTTCTCTGACTGTGAGGTTTCGCTACTGACGGGTTTGACTTTAGCCTTGGCTTTGGCTGCGTTGCGTTTGAGGGCTTGGAGGCGGGCTTCGTATTTAGCTCGTTGCTGCTTTTTGGAGGTTTGCTCGATCAGGGTTTTTAAGGCGCTGCCGAGGCTTTTGTAAGCGTTTGGGAGGGTATAGCCGAAGCGAGTGGCGAGGGCGAGAGCTTTTTCGTCGGCTTCTACTGCTTCTTTTAAACTCTTCTCTCCGTTATTTTTCTGATACAGCCTCCAGCCGGAGACGCCGCAAAGGGTGAGGGCTAATACCAGCAGCAAGCCGTCTTGCACCCAAAGTTCGCCAACTGCGCCACCTAAACCGATGGCCAGGGCTGCCATTTCCCATCCGTCTCGGGCGATTGTGTCGTTTTGGATTCTGGCGACTTCGTGCCAAAACAGGAGGTTGCGCTGATCCATTGCTAGCTGTTCCCAGCGGATGAGGTCTATTTGGATTTCTACCTGATCCTTGCCTATTTCTTCGCTGCGGATCAGGTTGGGATTAACTTCTATGGTTTTTTCTACTGTCACCCAGCTTTGGAGTTCTGGGGGAAGTATGTTTTTCAAGCGCCGGATCTCGCTCATCTCGGCTCTTGCTGTGGAGGTTGCATAGGATGTCATAGCTCCGGCCTTAGGATTTTCAAAAGGTTAATATGCTTCTATTTCTGGAGTATATCGCGACAACTGGGAGAATATCAGTCGATCGATTTGAGATTTGAGATTTGAGATTGGATGATTGCAGAATTGACCCCACGGATTCATCCGGGGGCTTGTATCCGCACTGATCAAGGTCAACGGAATCAAAAATTATCATTGAAAACAGTAGGAAGTCTGAGGTTGAGGCTTCTAGGATGCTCGTAGACTCTACCTGTTGAGACTATACTCGATCGGCCGATCGACACTACGTACTCACTGGTTATCTTGCCAGATAACTGGAGGGCTACAAAAAGCCCCCGCTATAGCGTCAGCTTAGCGGTGGGTAGTTTACTCAACGGACTTCTTTTCTTTTGACGATCGCATAAATGGTTCAACTTCTGCTCGCAATTTCGACCAAGCCGACAAAACTTCTGGCCCAGAAGTTATCCCTTTTTGAATTAAAACCACTCCATCTAATACTCTAGCGACTCCGTAAGTTCCTTTGCGCAAAGCTTCGTCTGCAAAACGCACTCCAGCTCTAACTCTAGCTCGATCGAGCGGAACTTTTAAATTGTGCTGCTGCAACTGCCACAAATCTAACAGCGCGTAATCGATATCTACTATTTTTCCCTCTTCGTCTTTCATCTGCATTACTTCTAAACGGATGATGTTTCGACGATCAGAAAGGTGGGGAACGATGTAACCGCTTGTCGAAACACTAGCATTTTGCGGAATCAATTTTAGCACAGTTTTTAGGTCGGCTGCGTGTGCCAATTGCTCGGTTAAAGATTGATAAACAAAAGGATTCAAAGAATAAGGTGAGAGAAAATACAAAGCCTGATTGGGATTGGAAGTCAATGTAAATAATAGCGACAATCCTATACACCCCATCCAAAAGCGGTGAAGCTTTGGTTGAAATCTTTCCGGATGCTCCGACCACCATAAAATCACAGCATAAATCAATAATGGAATCACGCCCAGGGTGTAGCGAGTGTTGATAGAAGTCGCTGATTTATTGTATACCTGCACCAGGAGAACCAGCAAAGGAAAGCTTGACATAATCCAAGCTGGCAGCGAAATCATGGGTATAAATGCCAACGGCAGCCATAAACCTAAAATAAACCTAATCCGCCTTTCTAAATCGTTAAAGAATACTTCAATTATAATTTGAGGTTGCGTAATCATCGCCCACAGCAGTTGCAGAGTAGATGGATTCTCGTTTTTCACAAATTTTCTAAAAAAATTACCTAAATAAAGTCGAGAATTATCATCAGAAAACATCGGCATGACAGCGTTGGTAATCAGGGAAACGTAGCTGAAACTCAAAACGCATAAAGCTAAACCGGCTCGAAAATGCCGACGGCTAACGATTAAATAAGCTCCGATACCGAATAAAGTAATTCCTGTTTCTTCGCGAATTCCTAATGTTAGCGCTGCGAAAATCCAAAACCACACCCATTTTTGCTTTGCTAAAGCTAACAGCAAACAAAATACAAATAAAGGAAATTGGCAGTGTTCGTAAAAGTTTCCCAGCGTCGGGCCAATTACACCGTTTGCCCCGTAATAGCTGGCGACTATCATTATTGATAAGGGGACAGATAGATAATGTCTGGCTAAGAAATATAAAACTATTCCTGCTGCTGCAATTAAAAACACTTGCAAAACTATTAGGGTGACGGGGGATTGAAATAAGGCGTAAAACGGCATCCAAAATACAAAGTCGATGACGAAGTGTTGCCCTAAATGAATGTAAAATGGAGGTGAGAGTTGTCCGTCAATTGATGAGGCGCTAGAGGCGACAGAGGATATGGAACTTTGAAATAATCTGCCGTGTATACTGTTCCAAAATACTTGGTTAAATAAGCCTTGGTCGTAGCTTGCTAAAAAGCTTTCGTAGCGAATTATGCTGAAAGTTAAGACTAATATAAAAAAAATTGCTGCTAGGATTGTAAGTTGACGGAATCCTGTTTGACTGTTCCAGTAGTCGATGGGTTTGAATTTCATAGTTTTTGTTAAACCTAATAATTGTTTTACGGTTAACTGAAGTTCTGCTTAAATGAGGATAAGTCCGATCGGCCTAAATTTTATCACTGCTTCCGCTCACTTAGCCGATCTTTGGAAGGAAAGGGGCGATCGATCTACAATCTAGATGCAGATGCAGCTTTGCTAGAAATATCACCGCCATCCCAGTTAACTTCTCTACCTCATTTAGCCGTAATTGTCAATGGTAAATTTTTTAATTCGCAAACTGCCCAAGTATTTGCAATCGGGCATTACTATCCGTAAAAAACGCATCATTAACTTTTTAGTAGCATTTCTCTTAACTTTAATTACTTCACAAGTAATCTTAGAATTCATTACAGTAGAAATTCCGATTTTCGGCTTTCACGATATAGTGAATATTCAGAATCCCAATGAAAGACCTCCGCAACGACGAGAGTTTGCCGGTGACTACAGCCAACAAAATTTGGCAGCTTTTTTAGAGTATTTGGTTAGCAATAACTATTGGTTTTTGTCATCGCAAGAGCTTTACGATTACTTCTTAGCAAATCCCAAGCAAGAGATTCCGGCTGAATATCGCGATCGTAAAAAAGTTACGATCGCCTTTGACGACGGAAATAAAAGTATCTACACGCATTTACTACCGATTTTAGAACAACTGGAAAATAAGTACGGGACAAAAAATAAGGTCGTTGTATTTGTCAACTCCGGCTTCTTGGGACGCGAAGACTCACTCATAAAAAAAGTCAACTGTCAAGAATTGAGAGATGGATTTCAAAAGGGTTTTTTGATATTCAATCCCACGGACTGAATCATGAAAACCTCACAAAAATTCCCCTGAAAGCTTTAGAAAGAGAATTATCCGAAGACCAAATTAGATTGAGGAAATGCACCCAAGACTTAGACTTAAATCAAACAGTCGCCTCTCACATAGCCTACCCATTTGGCGCAGTTAACAAAGAAGTTGAAAAACACGTTGCTAAATATTTCTCCTCAGGATATTTGTACGATAGTTTAAAATTAAAACTGAGATTTTGGCCGCAGAACAAATATCGAATTTCCCGGCTGACAGTCAACAGCAAACACTCAGCAAAAAGACTGATTGGCTTAGCTTCAGGAAACTGGCTGCGCAAAATAATTGGCAAATAAGCCCAAAACTTCTATAGTTATTTAATAGAGAATTGGAAAGTAAGTGCATTGGAATACACAACATCAGGGTCGCAAGACACATTAGAACAGGAAAAAAATCTTGAAGTTGTCGCTGTTTCCAAACGCGCCGACGCACTGGATGCCCTGCGCGGATTAGCAATTTTAGCGATGGTTTTATCCGGCACTATCGCCCGCAAAACACTTCCCGCGTGGATGTATCACGCCCAACTGCCCCCACCCGCCCACGCCTTCAACGCTAAACTGCCGGGATTGACGTGGGTAGATTTAGTTTTCCCCTTTTTTCTCTTTGCAATGGGGGCCGCGATACCGCTAGCTTTATCGCGCCGCATCGCTAAGGGATGGAATGCAAAACAAGTAATTTTATCTATTTTGCAAAGAGGCTTTTTATTAGGGTCATTTGCGATATTTCTCCAGCACATTCGCCCGACTATAATTAACCCAGATGCATCCATTCCGCAGAAGTGGTGGATTGCGTTATGCGGGTTTTTAATATTATTTTTAATGTATGTTCGCTGGCCGTCCCAGTGGTCTCTGTGGCGGCGAAGATTCTTCACGCTTGCTGCTTGGAGTGCTGGGATTGGCTTCGTATCTCACATCAAATATCCCAACGGTGTAGGATTTTTAATTAGCCGCAGCGATATTATCTTGATCGTATTAGCAAATATGGCCGTTTTCGGCTCGCTAATTTGGCTGTTTACTCGTTCAAATACGTGGTTGCGAGTGGGATTTTTGGCCTTTGTATTCGCGATGCGGCTGGCATCTCGTACAGATGGTTGGATTAAATTAATTTGGTTTTACTCTCCGGAACCTGCGATATTTCAATTTGATTATTGGAAGTATTTGTTTATTGTAATTCCCGGTACTATTGTCGGGGATTTGCTTTGTCGGTGGATACAGTATTATTCCCCAGAAGATGCGAGAGATTCTAACTGGAAAACTCCGCGCTATTTCAGCATTATGATTTTGATGTTTGCTGTCAATTTAGTTTTGTTGGTTGGGCTGCAAGCTAGATTGGTGTGGCAGACAACCTTAGTGACGTTTGTCCTTTGTTTG
Organism: Microcoleus sp. CSU_2_2; assembly: GCA_012035135.1. Classification (GTDB taxonomy): domain Bacteria; phylum Cyanobacteriota; class Cyanobacteriia; order Cyanobacteriales; family Microcoleaceae; genus Microcoleus. The sequence goes on along the minus strand of JAAUPI010000036.1, from coordinate 15,945 downwards.
TGCGGTTTGGTTTTATTGAGAAATCCGGGGAATGTTACGGAAAATTTATTGAATCGCCTTTACAAATGGGGATTTTATTGGCTGGTTTTGGGTTTGCTATTTGAGCCTTACGAAGGTGGAATCAAGAAAGACTCAGCGACGATGAGTTACTTTTTTTTGACGACGGGAATTGCGATTTTTATGTTAATTGGTTTGACGGTAATTATCGATGTTTTTAACAAGAAACGGTGGTTGCAGTTGTTTATTGATAACGGGTTAAATCCAATGATTGGCTACGCGGCATTTGCGAACATTATCTGGCCGATTCTGGTTTTGACGGGATGGGAACCGACGATTATTGAAATGACTTCAACAACTCCGTTACTGGGATTTTTGAGGGGCTTTGGATATACGGCAATCGTGGCGTTAATTGTGGTGATATTTACGAAGTTGAAACTGTTTTTGAGAACGTGAGATTGGGGCTTAATTAAGTTGTATGGTGCGTCGCTACTAAAATACAACTTCTCGCCCTAAAAGCAATATTCTTTAGCAAAATTTTCCAAAAACCACACGAACTTACTGCTTATGAAAGCGACTTTAAAATCCCGCTTTCTAACTGATAGATGGCAGCCATAATTCCGCTTTCAGGATTTGTCAGCAAAGATTTTTTAACATCTTTCAAGTAACCTACAAGATGTTCCCGCAAAATCGGTCTTTCCACTTTGACGGTGCGATCGTAATCCCACAAATCCCAAATTATAATGCCAACACCGACGATCGGATCGATCAAACCCACTCCTAACTGACTGGCAACAGTACCGCCTGTTTTCGTAGCCATTTTAGCAGCAGCTTTGCTGGCGACTTTTGCCGTAACTTTGCTACCCACCTTAGTTGCCATGCCCAAAATTAACGGCTTAGCAATTAAGTAGCCACTGCCACCAACTAATACTTTTAATGATAAATTTGAGACATTTCCTTTATCGCTAATTGTGGTGGCAATATCGTTGAGATATCTATCCCATTGGGCTTGAGGAATGTTATACTTACTTTGAACTACTTTCACATTCTTACTAACTTCTGCAATGTACAAGTTAGCAGTATCTTGAGTAATCAATTGAAAGCGCATTTGAGCATTTTTCGGCAGCAGCACGCGGTTGGCAAATTCTCTTTGAAAATCTTCGGTTAATTTTTCAGAAACAGCTTGAGACGCTGCATTCATATCAAATCTGTTGAGTACCGCAGATTTCAAGAAATTGAAAGGTACGGTAAACTCCATCTTTTTTTGATTGAAGTAATCGAAGTACCAATCGAGAAAGTTGTTGTCAACTCGGGCGATTACTTCCGTTTCCCATTTATCCAATTCCTTCGCTGCAAAAGTTTCCGCTGTGGTGCGGGCTGTGTCGATCGCACTTTTCACATCTTGGTTAACCTTGCTAAAATCGTGCGGCGGCGCGACTACAACAGTTGTGGTTGCTGTCTGCGTCAAAGACTTGGAAATTATAAAGTTACCTACCAGGGGAATGATGACAACTAGAAGGACGATCGTCCAAATCATCGGCGTCACGGTTTTGATAAACTGAGCGATGACTCTGAGGCGTTCTGTTTTCTCTGAATAGGTAATTTTTTCCTTGTCTGGACTCATGGCGGTTCTGCAAGTGAGAGGAATTTTTGGCTAGTTTAGATTATAGGCGGCACTTCCTGAATTGTGTTACGGGGGTTTAGTCCACGATTCGGGAATGGTTGGGGGAAAAGTGCGATCGAGCGCAGCTATCCCAAAGAAAATCGCGATTTTTATTCTGGGAAATTTTCGCGTCGCGTAAAAATTATTTGCTCGTCAGCTTGTCTGAATTCAATGTTGAAGACATCAAACACAACTTCTCTTCCTAAAAGCAGTTGTTCGCCACCTGTATCTTTTTGCAACCATGCCGTAGGAGCAATCAAACTATGTCCGTCAATTGTCATTTCCACATTCCGGATCACATACTCGACTGTTCCCCCAATTGTTTCTGCTAATAAATTTGATTCAGCATCAGCTAAAGCGTATCCTAAATCGTGACCGACTTTTAGCGATATCAAACTCAGTTCAGCACCGGAGTCTACTAACATTGTTGTGGATAATTCGATATCTCTATGTTTCAGTTTCACATAATAGTTTGGCTGCCAATCAGTGCGAGTTACCGCTCGAAAGCGGATCGGCAAAATCTGAACAGAAGCACAGTAGCGGGGAACTAAGTAAATCGCAAAAATTTCTCCTGAAGCTTCAGCTAATGCCAAAACTTCTTGCAAGTTTTCACTGTGAGCGATTAGTCGATCGGCATTGTAGGCAATATATTGATTGCGATATAAATCTAATAACTTGAGGCGGTTGCGGTTCAGCCATTTCAGCATTTCACGGCTTTCGCTGGGAGAGGGTGTGGTACTCATATATTTTGCTAAATACGAAACTAACTGAATTAATGAAAGTGGCTTACATTTAATCTATCCCAAGAAGTTCAATTTGTGAAATCCCATAAATTTCCTGGCATACAAATAGCTGATGTTGCTGCGGCTGCTTGTGCCTGTGCTTTTAGAGAAGGTAACAACGAAAAAACAGAGAGCTGGATAGAGCATATACCTGGTATTATAGGTGGCCACTCAGTGATTCCTGATTTGAGTTACATCGACCCAAATACATTGGATGCCACCAGAAATTTGATATTGTTAAGATATTTGGCGGATAAAAGTATCAACAAACAGCCATTACTTGATGGAATAGAAGAGTTTTTATCGGCGGTTACTCATGATTTAAGTCTCAATCCGAGCAATCGGATAGCTACTATTGCCGAGAATTGTCAAAGCGACGCACCCTACTTTAACTTTTAGCAGGTAAAGGAATCTCATCGCCGCACTCATAAGAAGTCTCTACCCACAATTCCCTTGCTTCCTGAATATTATCCATCGCTTCGGACAAAGTTTCACCCTGTGACATACAACCGGGAAGGTCTTTGATTATAGCTGTGTAACCTTCCGTTTCTGGATAAAAATTGATAGGATATTTAAGGTTTAAATAATATTCTAGAGACTCAAGCTTGACTTTCATCTCGCCTAACAACTAACGTTGAATCCGAAAAAATATCACGCGCTGCTGCTATCAAGTTGCCCCTTCGCAAACAAGAAGACAGATAACTTAAAAAGTCACTGGGCAATTCGCCAAATGGCGAAGACGGGCGACGAGGAGGTAGCTTAAACGTATGGGCGGCGATCCACCGGCCGAAATGCAAGGCTGTTTTACATGAGTTACAGCGCACGTGACGATCGAAGTATAACAAATTCCAGCTAAATATAGCAACCCTTTTAGCAAAGAATGCGATCGTCTACCTTTAAAAAAATATATCAGGACGATCGGGACGATCGGGACGATTGGAATCCTAATATTTCCTAACTGTAGATTAATGCTCTCCATCTTTTTACAAAATTGGTCTCTGTTCTGCCAGAATCTCCGGCTTGCGAACTTGTCAAGTCACGCAGCACTTCTAATAATTCTGTCTCTGTTAACTGTTTCAGCGATCGCTTCTTATAAATTTTTGTCAAATATATCTGCGTATAACCAGATGAGCATCCTACTTCCTTAAGTTTAGTATTAATCTGAGCCACTATGTCAGAGCGGCCCAGAAGAGGTTGACTGACATTAGGCACTGCTGCCTTTTTTTTGCATCCGTATTTCTCTTTAATCCGGTCGATCTGCTCTTTAAATTTAGCACCTTTTTCAGGATTGACCATTGAGACAAAATTGGCAAAACCTTCAATTGATGCGATGATATCCTCAGACTGTCCCCAGTTGTGACCTTCGAGACCGTCTTTTTCAATTTGATACAGAACAGCACGAAAATTTTTGAGCTTTTCTCTTGAAATGTTAAGTTTTTCGTTCACTACAATACCAGTGACTTCCTGCTGCCGAAATTTGCGAATAACTCTAGTTTTCTGTTCATTAATTTCAAAGTCTTCTTGCTCAACAATAAACCTGGTGTTTTGGAAGATATTACAGATATTGTCCAGACTCTCACCCGAAGCCGAAAAAGTTAGGTCATCAGCATAGCGAGTATAATCAAATCCATATTGTTTTGCCATCGAATGTAATCGCCGATCCAGTCTGCTGCACAGAATATTTGTAATTGCTGGACTTGTTGGCGCTCCCTGTGGCAAGTATCGTTCAGTCCACGAAAGTAAAAATTCTATTTTACCGTTTACTTCAACCTCTTTAATTTTCGGTTCAGTACAAATTAGCCCAAAAATTGTTGAGGCAGTTTCTGAATAGCCGAATGATTTGAAAAGTCCCTTAACTCTTCTGTAAGAAATAGAAGGAAAAAAATCTTTGAGATCGATATTGATTATGACTTCTTTGCCTACATGATGCTCTGCATTGGTAACTATAGAGTGTTTAAGGCGAAAACCGTGAGCAGCTTCGTGTAGTTGGATGTTTTCTAAAATATTTTCAAGAATCCACTTTTGAGATTTCTTCAATAAATGTGTTGGTGCTGATATTTTCCTATTTCCACCAGTTTTTTTGGGAATTTGGAAACGGATGTAATGGGATTTTTTGCGAGAAAAAGCCAGAAAGCGCAATCCTTTAACACTAACTCCCATAGCTTGAGCGATGTCTTCATGGGAGTTACACAATGGCAAGTTGTTGCTTTGCAGTCGCTCCGGCTCAAACTTCGCGTTGTTAATACGCTTCTTCTGCAAAATCTGACTATGTTCTAGTCGCTTTGAAAGCCAGCGCTCTAGTTCGTAAAACTTTTCTTCTATATACGCCTCAGCACAATTCTCAGCATCTCTTACTAAATCTCTCTCCCAAGATGACATATTTTGTTCACTATTATCTGATTTTATATTTTCAGTTTTTTTGAAACAATACTGGCCAATAAATATTTGTAGATTATTGGAGATAGTGGTATATTCTTTATCGTTTAAGAGCCTTGCTGCTTGCTGTAAATTTTCAAGAGCTTCCTGCTTGTTTTGTTGTCGCCTGTGGATCAAGCATCGGTAGTGATAGGCTTGGACGCAGTTTATATCGCGACTGATGGCTTGGTTAAAGCATTCAATAGCTTCGTCGTAGTTGCGTTGCGTATAATAAGAAACTCCTTTAACAATCAGCTCATTTATGTCCATATTATCTTCTGCTCTCTGCAAATTTTGCCTCCGCCGTCACCCACTTTATAATCATTTCCTATAACTTACTCGAATAGTTAAGTTTTAGCCTGCCTTGCTCAACACAGCTAAAATATATTGTTCAATACTCACTCCTTCCCTCTCAGCATTGTCTGCTAAATTCCTGTGCAGTGATTTAGGAATTTGCAACGATAAACTTCCGCTATACTCAATCTCCGAAGCAGGTAAAGGAATCTCATGCCCGCACTCATAAGCAGTCTCTATCCACAATTCCCTAGCTTCCTCAATGTTCTCCATTGCTTCTGACAAAGTTTCTCCTACAGACATACAACCTGGAAGGTCTTTGATTACCGCCGTGTAACCTTCAGATTCTGGATAAAAAATGATAGGATATTTCAGGTTCAAGTAATAATCTAATACCATTTTTACAAACTTTTGCTACAAAATTTGTCTTGAGTTTTTTACACTGCCTCGCGATGGCATAGGTGCGTCGCTGTGAGATTATCGGTATGTCGTTGGGATTTTTCTCAGGCGACGCACCCTACGACTCTTAATCCGCGTTCATCTGTGTGTATCTGCCCACATCAGCGGTTCATAAAAAAATAAGGTGAGCAACGCCCACCTTACTATCTTACTAAAGACGATTAAACCTTCGCCTCATTCTTCACCAAATTACCCCAACCCAAATCCTTCAGCGAATTATTCCGGCGCAGCGGGCGAGTCACCAACTCCAAAATATCCCGCGCATTACCAAACCCGTGAATCTGAGCAAAAGTAAACTCAACGGACCACTTAGTATTAATCCCCCGCGCTTCCAAAGGATTAGCGTGAGCCATACCAGTAATCACCAAGTCAATATTCTGCTCGTAAATCCGCTGCAACTGATTGTAATTGTCAGGTTTTTCCACAATCCGAGGAGTAGGAACGCCCATCTCGTGACAAGTTTTTTCTAACAAAGCTAATTCAGCCGCCTGATAGCGCTTGTCCATGTAAGGAATCCCAATTTCCGGGCAAGTCATGCCGCAGCGAATCAAGAAACGCGCTAAAGAAATCTCCAGCAAATTATCGCCCATAAAGAAGACAGATTTGCCGCGAATTATTTGCAGGTAATCTTCCAAACCAGCCCAGATTTGCGCTTCTCTTTCGTCCAAACCTTTGGGTTCGATGCCCAAAACAGAGCAGATTTTCTCAATCCAAGCGCGAGTTCCGTCAGGTCCGATCGGGAATGGAGCACCAATTAGCTTACACTTACGGCGACGCATCAAAGTAGAAGCAGTGCGCGACAAGAATGGATTCATGCCGGATACATAATAGCCTTCTTCCAATACTGGCAATTCAGTGTAGCGCTTGGAAGGAAGCCAGCCGGAAACTTTGATTCCTTGCTTCTTTAATTCTAAGGTTAGCTGAGTGACAACCGGGTCGGGCAAAGAACCGAAAAGTACCAAAGGTGTGTGCTTGACATATTCCGATTCTTCTGCTGCAACTTCCTCTTTTTTCTTGCCAAAATTCAGCAGTTGAGAGATAGCATTGCGTTCTTGCTTCTGAGATTCCATCACAGGTGCTTTCTCAGGGCACTTAGCAGCCATAGCGGCCAAAACCGTATCTTCCCCTTGCGTAAAGGCGTAATCCAAACCGTTAGCGCGGGCCGTCACAATGGGAATCCCAATTTCAGCTTCCAGCTTCGGCGCCAAGCCTTCCAAGTCCATTTTGATGATTTCAGTAGTGCAAGTGCCGATCCAGACAATTACACTAGGGTTACGATCGCGCTTAATTTGCAAGCACAGTCGTTTCAATTCGTCATAGTCATTCAACTGAGCGGAAATATCGCCTTCTTCCAATTCCGCCATCGCATAGCGGGGCTCGGCAAAAATCATCACGCCCATGGCATTTTGCAAGAAATAGCCACAAGTCTTAGTACCGATGACCAAGAAAAAGCTATCCTCAATTTTTTGATAAAGCCAAGCTACGCAGCTAATCGGACAAAAAGTGTGATAATTACCAGTTTCGCATTCAAAGTTTAAAGCTTCCGGTTCACTAGTAGTAATAGCAGTCATATCTCAAATCTTCTCCCTTTAAATTGTATTTTGTCTTCAACGTGACTGACGTAGCAGCAAGGAAACACCTGTATTTGACGATTGCTTTGCTTCCTTCGCTAGCGACAGGAATACGTTGTTTTTGCGTAATTCCTATAAAGAATAAATGCAGCAAACTCAATATTCCCGCAGCAGCAGTAGAATACAAAATTCGAGCTAAAAAACTTTGGGGAAACTGTTAGCAACCTTCACACCAGAAGAGTGTTTCTCAACCCTATAGGCATTTTGGTTTTTTGAAAGTTGTGAGTTTGAGCTCATTAAAAATTAACAACTCGCAACTCACAACTCGCAACTAGAGCGGGAACCCTGAAAATTAGGAGAGATTTTGCCGATCGCAACAACCTTACTTAAAATCCGACAAAAAGCCCGAAATTTCTTCATCCTCGTCGTCGGAATCCAAATCACCAAGACCCAAAGCATCTAAATCATCTTCATCAGGGTCTCCGGTAGTTGCTTCTCCCAAATCGTCAAGTCCCATCTCGTCCAGGTCATCATCGTCATCCGATACAGAAAAATCGTTAATACCGTCGTCATCGTCCAAGTCGCCAAGATCCATGTCTAGGTCATCGGAGTTTGGTTCCCCAAACGGATCGGGTATTTCTTCGGCCACAAAATCTGCATCTTCTTCCCCAAACGGATCGGATATCCCTGCTTCGAGATCCCCAGAGGTCAAAGTCCCAAATTCAGAGACTTCTTCTTCCTCATCATCGCCGAGACCGAGATCGTCCAAAGCCGAGGCTTCTTCTTCCTCATCATCGCCGAGACCGAGATCGTCCAAAGCCGAGACTTCTTCTTCCTCATCGTCGCCCATATCGAAGTCTGATACGGCGTCTTCCTCATCGTCGCCCATATCGAAGTCGGAGATAGCTTCTTCCTCATCCTCGTCCATGTCCAAGACCGAGGCTTCTGCTTCTTCCTCATCCTCATCCATGTCGAAGTCGGAGATGGCTTCTGCCTCGTCCTCATCATCCATGTCGAAGTCGGAGATGGCTTCTGCCTCGTCCTCATCGTCCATGTCGAAGTCGGAGACGGCTTCTTCCTCATCCTCATCCATGTCGAAGTCGGAGACGGCTTCTTCTTCAAGCTCGTCTAAGGATTCCTCCTCAGATGAACTCAGTGCTGAGCCTATTGCTGCAGCACCGGCCACTCCAGCGACAACTCCAGCGGCTGCTAAGGCTGCACCGCCCAATTTATTAGATGGGGCGGTTGGCGTTGCAGCTTGCTCCTTGGTGACTGCGGGTGCAGCTTGCTCTTTGGCGGCTGCGGTTGCAGCAGGTGCTGTTTGAGCGGGGGCAGTGGTTGCTGCGGGTGAGGCTGCTGCGACAGTGGCAGAAGGTGCTACAGCGGGTGAGGCTGCTTGTGAGGGCATACCCAGCGCCATGTCAGGGTCAAAATTCAGCCCCAAAACTTCGATCAGGGTGTCTGCATCTGGCTTCAATTTCGAGAAGGGAAGCATCAATTGCTGGAGCTCGGGCTCGAGGGCCGCCGCAATTCCTAGGATGAGGTAAGAAACAGGCCTTTTCCCGCCGTCGGGTGTGGCGACCGTGTTGTCAGCCGTCATGTGCAGGAGCAGCCAAGCTCGATTTGCCTGGTAGTAGTCCAACCACTTCTGTTTGAGAGCAACTGAAAAAGTATCAAAAAAAGCCATAACCTCTTTATCCTCATCCTGATCGCTAGACCTATTAAACCATCATCAGGTCTAGCTCATCTTCCTCCTTCTTGACCACAGGTTGCACAGGATTTAGATAAAAATCTGACAGCAAGGAGAATAATTCGCGATCGGGCGAGTCATTGGGCACGACTCCTTCGGGTCTGGCTAAGATTTGGTCGGCGATGTTGAGGTAGTAATCGCAGACATAATTTAGGGATGGGTCAGACTCTGCCATTTCAAACAAAGTTTTGCCTTTGACGCGAGAAACGCGGATGTCTTCTATCAGAGGCAGTACCTCCAGCACCGGCATGGGCACTGAGTCGATGTACTTGTCAATCAAGTCCCGCTTGGAGGTGCGGTTGCCAATTAAACCAGCAAGTCGCAAGGGGTGAGTCCGGGCTTTTTCGCGGACTGAGGCGGCGATGCGGTTGGCGGCAAATAGGGCGTCAAATCCGTTGTCGGTGACAATCATGCAGTAGTCTGCGTAGTTCAATGGAGCCGCAAATCCGCCACATACTACGTCGCCGAGCACGTCGAACAGGATGATGTCGTATTCGTCGAAGGCGTTGAGTTCTTTGAGCAGTTTGACGGTTTCGCCGACGACGTAGCCGCCGCAGCCAGCTCCTGCGGGAGGGCCGCCTGCTTCTACGCAGTCAACGCCGCCGTAGCCTTTGTAGATGACATCTTCGGGCCAAACGTCTTCGTAGTGGTAGTCCTTTTGTTGCAGGGTGTCAATAATTGTGGGAATCAAGAAGCCCGTGAGGGTAAATGTGCTGTCGTGCTTGGGATCGCAACCGATTTGCAAAACTTTTTTGCCACGCTTGGCTAGGGCAACGGAGATGTTGCAGCTTGTTGTTGATTTACCGATTCCACCTTTTCCGTAAACTGCGAGTTTCATTCTGTGTTCTCCTATAGGTTTCTATCAAAACGATCGGGGCTGGGGTTTTACGCTTTTGTATTTCGATCGCCCAACTGCAATACTTTTACTGTCAATTTGCGAGTCAGCTTTTTTTAGCTCCTTGCAGGCATTATTAGCTAACTTGCGAGGAAAAGAAAGGGGGCATCGAAATGAAAATGCTAGTAATTTAGTTTATTTTGCATCTTTTGGCATCTTAGCGGGTTTGGGAATTTACGAATCTATTTTTAGAATGTTTTTAGATTTAAAATTACTTTTAGAATACTTTTTTAATATAAAGAGGTACAAAAACAAAAAAATCTTACCTTAAATTCTCTGCCACTCCCGTCACTCCGGCACTCTTACCTTGTCCGACTGTCTGACTCTCTGACTCCCTTGACTCTCCGACTCCTACCCTCTCCCCGTCACCCATTTTCTCAATCCTGTGCCCTCCCACTGGGCATTTGCTCCTCTGTTTTCCTGGGGTTTCTAGGGTTGTGTAAAAAATTGTGAATTTTTAGGAATCCGAGGTCGATCGAGCTAAGTGCTGAGGGTTGATGGGAATTTCGATCGTAAACTCAGTCCCCTGTCCAACTTCTGAAACACAGTTGAGTCGCCCTCCGTGTTGTTCGACAACTAAGTGGTAAGAAATAGACAATCCCAGCCCAGTGCCCTTGCCGACAGGTTTGGTAGTAAAAAATGGGTCAAATAATTGACTGCGAATCTCTTCTGGTATGCCTTGCCCGTTATCGGAAATACGGATCGCGACAAAATCGCAGTCTAGGACTTCGGTGCGAATTATGATAGCGGGAACAGTCTGTTGAGAATTAGGAGTTGGCGGTTGTACATTTTTGCCTGTTTTTGCCCATTGCCCGTTCTGGATTTCGTCATCCAAAGCATCAATCGCATTGCCGATAATATTCATAAACACCTGATTCATCTGACCGCCACAGCACTTTATAGGCGGTAAATCCCCGTATTCTTTAATGATTTGAATAGCTGGATGTCCACCGTAAGCTTTGAGGCGGTGCTGCAAAATCAGTAAAGTGTTGTCAAGCCCCTCGTGAATGTCAACTGGCTTGATGTTAGATTGATCCGATCGGGAAAAATTGCGCATCGACAAAACTATTTGGCGGATGCGTTCGGTTCCTACTTGCATAGAAGACAGAATCTTAGATAAGTCTTCCACTAAAAAATCGATTTCAATCTCTGCTACTACTTCTTGAATTTCAGGGGCGGGTTCGGGATAGTGCTGTTGGTAAAGTTGCAAGAGTTGGATTAATTCTTGGATGTAATGGCTGGTGTGGGAAAGGTTGCCGTAGATAAAGTTAACAGGATTGTTGATTTCGTGAGCAATGCCGGCAATCATTTGTCCTAAAGAAGACATTTTTTCCGTTTGCACCAGTTGAGTTTGAGTTTGCTGCAACTTCCGCACAGTTTGCTCTAATTGCTGCGCTTGATTTTTTAATCGAGTTTCCTTGAGGCGCAGCGCTTCTTCTACTCGCTGGCGCTTAATAATATCCCGTCTCAACAATTCATTGGATTCTAAAAGTTGAGCTGTACGTTCTTCAACTTGTCTTTTCAAGTCGTCATGAGCTTGGCGCAGAGCTTCTTGGGCTCGCTGGCGCTCGAAAATTTCTTGCTGTAATTGCTCGTTGGCTTTGTGCAATTGGGCGGCTCGATCGTCCACGGCTTGTTGCAAAAGTTCGATCGTGCCGTACATTTCAGATTGGTTAAAAACTTGTGGCAAACTCGTCTGAGACACAATTCCCAACAGTTCTCCTCCAGGGCCAACTACTACCAAACGGCGCACGCAGTGTCGCTGCATTTCCTGGTGGGCATTCCAGAGGGAATCGGTGGCAGATAAACAAAATAGGGGCGCACTCATGGCGTTAGCGGCAGATATTTCGGAGAGATTTAATTCAAGGGTGTGAAACTGTACGATGTCGCGCTCGGTGACGATGCCAACGGGAATTAAGATCGGGGAATCGATCGGATGTAATTCAGATTTGGGGGGAAATTGATGATTTTTGGTTGGGGCGATCGCTAGTTGTGGATAATGAATTTGCTCTTGGACAATGACTACGCAGCTCACCCGATGTTTCACCATAAGCTGGGCTAAATCGAGAGCTGAGGCTGTTGTTGGGGCGTGAATGACTTCCGAAGTCATGACATCTGCTGCACAGCGCAAATTGGCTAATAGGTTAACTGGTTGCAGGGCTTCGTGAATTGCTTCGCGGGTGATGATACCCAGAAGTCGATCGCAGGAATCTACTACGGGGAGGTGGCGGATCTGGTGCTGACGCAGCATGAATATCGCTGTGAAAATATCCGGAGCATCTGATTGTTTGAGAGTAATGGGCGATGGAGTCATCACGTCAGCAATTGTGACTCCGATCGAACAGGCTTCGGCTGTGGCTAACTTGACGATATCCCGTTCTGTAAAAATGCCGATTAGCCGCGATTCTTTCACCACTAAGACGCAACTACGCTTGGTGGGACTGTTGCTAGGCTTTGATGTACTGCTGGCCAACTGACAGCAGATGCGCATCGGGTTCATCAGAGCCAACACTTGGGCGATGGGGGTTTCTGGAGTCACTGTTAGGGGATTGAGATCGAGCGCACGATCGAAAGGTGACGAGTAGATGGGCCGACTTTGAGGCTGTACGGCTGATTGTGATGATTGAATTGCTGGCCTCTGGGGCTCGAAATCTAGGAAATGCTGCAATTGTTCTTCCTCAAGCATGGTGGATTATTAATTTTACTTAATGAATTGTTACAATTCCGAGGACTTTTCTGGGCAGACTTAGCATTGAGTGGTATGTCTGAGATCGGCCACCATTGTCAATCAGCCTTCAGGGGCGGGCTGGAAGCCCAACCAATAAACCGCAAAGCGTCCGCTTTTCTAGTTTTTGCTAAGGTAGACATGATTGGTTGCGACCAACCTGACTGACTAAGAGGCCACGCCAAGCGGTATAAAGGCGGTATAAAGTATGTACTCGGCAGATTCAGGGAAACCCAAAGCCCACTATCTCGGAATTAGAAGATATGGCAAGTAGGATGAAAAGTAATAACTCTTGCGGAAGGCGAGAGTCTGCCTGTGGATGCTGTGTAAGACCAATACAAGACTTGTCTTGTAGAGGCTACGGTGGATGAGACGGGAAACTCCTAAGACGAATAAGACCGTCCCTGAATTGTTGTTGTTGGGAAGCCCCGACCTCAGCGAAGCAGGTTGGGGTACTTCACTTTTTAATTCTTATGTCGTGGACGCCATTAAATCACCGGATTCATCATTTGCCACTCATTCTGGCTGGCCCGATTTTACGCCGGACAGAAAGTCGGGCTGTGACAGTTTGGCTGGCTTTGAAAGCACCTAGGCAAGTCGAACTCAAGGTTTATTCAACCGCAGGCGGAACTGGCGAAATTGTCGATCGGCCCTTACTCCAAGGTGCGAGTTCTACCGTGCAACTCGGTAAATACCTGCACGTAGTGGCCGTGACTGCAACGCCGATCGGCAGCAATGTCTTGACACCTGGGGAAATTTATGCTTATGACATAGAGTTTGCTGGTAGTCGTGAGTCGCTGTCGGGGGTTGGAGGACTAGAAAATGAGAGAGAACATCTGATCTCTTGTCTGTGGCCCTGCAACCCTGAGTTGGCAGATTTTGGTCCTCGGACGATCGGCTATTTTGAGCATCAATTGCCCACTTTTGCCCTGCCGCCGAAGGATTTAAACTATTTGCGGATCGTTCACGGTTCTTGTCGCAAGCCCCACGGAGGGGGTCGAGATGCACTCCCAATCCTGGATTATTCGATCGAACAATTTGCAGGTATGGCAAATTCTAGGCCTCACCAACTATTTCTAACGGGTGACCAAATTTACGGCGACGACGTTGCCGATCCGATGCTGTGGGCTTTGACTGATGCTGGCGATACACTCTTGGGCTGGGAAGAGAATTTGCCCCTGATGGATGATGCCCAAATTAAAAATAATTTGTGTACCAGTATACCTGAAAATCCGGGAAAGGGAAAGATAATTCGCGAAGCGAGGGAAAATTCTGCTGAGTCGCAAAGAAACAAGCAAGCTGATGCTGAGTATAGGTACAAAAAACCTGTTCAATTAAAGCCAGGAACTCGCAGCGATATTGCTAGAGATTTTGGTGGCTTTACGGCGATGTTGGTGAATAAACCCAAAAATGCTAAAAGTCATTTGTTGAGCCTGGGTGAATATTATGCGATGTATTTGTTAGTTTGGTCGCCGGTGCTTTGGTGCGACCGTTTTCCCAAGGGTAAGGATATTTGTAAAGAGGCAAAGCAGGCAAAAAATTGGGATTTGGAAGCTGCGGAAATGGAAAGTTTTGCTGGCAATTTGTGGAGAGTAAGAAGGGTTCTCGCCAATATTCCTACTTATACCATTTGCGACGACCACGATGTTAGCGATGATTGGTATTTAAATCGAGAATGGTGTCACCGCGTGCTGGGTAAGCCGCTTGGTCGGCGGGTGGTGCAGAATGCTTTGCTGGCTTACGCTGTATTTCAGGCTTGGGGAAATACGCCCGCACAGTTCGATCGAGGAACAGTAGGGGATAAGTTATTAGAAGCTGCTAAAAATTGGTCTAAATCGGCAGGTACTGATGATTTAGCTTGGGGAAAAGTGGCTCAGTATTTGGGAATTCCGGCTGTAGATATTGAGACTGGTTTGCCGAAATTTAAATTAGATGAAGATGTTTTAATTTTGGATCGGGATAGCGACGGCGTAAATGAGGTTTTAAATTGGCATTTTACTGTGAGAAGTTTTAAGCATGAAGTGATTGTGTTGGATACGCGGACTTGGCGGGGATATCCCCTCGAAAGTGCGATCGATCCGCCGATGCTTTTGACTCACAAAGGTTTTGAAGAGCAAATTCAGCAGCCTTTACAGGAAACTGAATCGTTGAATCAAACTGGGGAGTTTGATATAGAGGCGACGTTGGTAATTGTACCGACAAATTTGGTGGGTTTGTGGATTATTGATGCAGTTCAAAAGCGGGATGTGGAACAGGGGAAAGTTTTTAATAGTGATGCGGGGGATGCTTGGAATTTTCATGAGTTGGCTTTTGTGAAGCTGCTGGCGGAGTTTTTTAAACAGCGCGATCGGGTGATTGTGTTGACTGGCGATATTCACTATGCTGCTGCTGTGCGACTGAGTTATTGGTCTGATTGTCATTTTGGTGATTCTCGATCGAATATTGAGCCTTTGGCGGGGGCGAATTATCAATCAAGTTGTAAAAATTCTGTGTTGGCGCAGTTGACTGCTAGTGCTTTGATTAATGAGGAGTGGAAAACTCATTTAATTCATACTAAAATTAAGTCCCTGCTTCCGGAGCGATCGCACGAACGTTTGGGATGGAATGAGCCACTAGAATTAGTTAAAATTTCGAGGTTTGGCAGAAAGAAGGCGATCGCGGCTGCTGTTAGAAATAAACAATCTTTGCCTGATTGGGGCTATCGGATCGATTGGATTAGACGACAAAAAGCTCGCTTGTTTGTAAATCATACAACTGAAGGTTTGTCAAGTAGTTCTGGCAAGAATAAGCAGTTGTCATTGGTGCAGAGGTTGTGGAAGATTGTATCGCTATTGTGGCGCAATCGCTGGCTGCAAGAGGGTGATGAGATTGTGGGATATAGCAATATTGCGATCGTCAGTTTTCAGTGGCCGGCTGATGCTGATGGGGAGAAAGCCGCGATTCAAAATGTTTATTGGCGGCCTCTGTGGGAGCCGGATAGTGTGGTTTACAGTCAATATTTTGTGTCACTGGGATTGGATGAGCCGCCAGGAGGGACTGGTTGAATACCAGACAGTTTTGACATCCTCCCCCGCTAACCGCGACGCTATAGCGTGGGTATTCCTGGCGATTTAAATAAATTTGGGTAATATCGTTTCCGGTTGCATCGGAATTACAGCATTTTTCAGGTATGTGAGGTATGCACGCTTAGGTAGGGACTTAGGCTCAGCCCATTGGTGTCAATTTAAGCTGTCATACCAAATCCGGGTTTGTTACCCCCTTGATAATGAGCAGGAGCGTAGGGTGCGTCGCCACGAATAATTCTCGCGCTTAAACCGAGATTAAACCAGCGACGCACCATAAATTTATAACGGGGATGAATCAGCCGGATTTGGTATCAGGAGCGTAGGGTGCG
>JAAUPI010000298.1 GCA_012035135.1 Microcoleus sp. CSU_2_2 | reverse complement strand
TATACGATTTGCTGACCGGAGAATATTCTACTTGGGTAAAATCAGCTCGAATCAAAAATATCTTACCATAGAAATAGCCTTTGCAGGCTAACAAAATGCTAGCTTGGGGCAATCCTTCAACATTACTAGGACTTACGTAACAGGGATTATTAGTAAGGTGCGTCAGAACCCAAATTCTCGATAATCAGTTTAGAACTTCGCCTGACGCACCCTACAAGTCGATCGCGCGCGTGACACTTTGCCTTAGTCCCGTTTACTATACACTTTACAAAATCACAAAACTATGACTATCAACTTGACAAAAGGACAGTCGATCTTTCTCAGCAAAAGCGAATACGATTTATCCAGGCTGACAATGGCTTTGGGATGGGATGTGGCGAAAGCTAAAACAGGTCTTTTAGGCAGAAGTAGCGGTGCAAATTTTGACTTGGATTCCTACGCTCTTTTATTGGGTGAAAATGGCAGATTAAAGAACTACAAAGAGGATGTAATTTATTACTCTCATTTGGCAACGAATGACCAAACAGTTGTTCACTCCGGCGACAATCTCACCGGGGCTGGAGATGGCGATGACGAACAGATAGTTGTGAAATTGAGTGCTTTACCAGAACACTATCACAAAATAGTTTTGGGCGTGAATATTTACGATGCTAAGGAGAGAAAACAGCATTTTGGCATGGTAGAAAATGCTTTCGTGAGGGCTGTAGATGCGACTGGGAAAGAAATCGCTCGCTATCGCTTGTCAAATGACCCTTCTTATGAAGGAAAATTAAATATGTTGATGGGAGCAGTTTATCGAGAAAACGGGGAATGGAAGTTTCAGGCTTTGGGAAATCCTTTGGCTGAAGATTTGAACGGTGTTGTCGGTTCGTTTATGCGGTGATATGTAGCAGTTGAGTGTTGACCCTTCGACTACGCGAGCGGGCAGGCAGTTGACAATCCCCCCTCACCCCCCAAGGGGGGAAGACAGTTACATAGTACCTGAATCAAACCGTTTATGAAGCGCAGGTTTAGGGATCTATTCATGAGGTTATTACAGTGGACAATTGACAAACTGTCAACTATCAACTGTCAATTGTTTAACCGGGCGCATTGTCGGGAACATCACCGCATCGCGGATGCTTTGAGTGTTGGTTAAAAGCATTACCAATCTATCGACACCGATTCCCATACCTGCACAATTAGGCATTCCCAAAGATAAAGCTTGAATAAAGTCTTCATCCATTGGATGTGCTTCGTCATCGCCTGCATCTTTCTGCGCTAATTGTTCCTCAAACCGCTTTCTTTGCTCCTTCGGATCGTTCAATTCCGAGAAGCCGTTCGAGTATTCCATGCCGTTGACAAATAACTCGAAACGCTCGACAAATCCCGGTTTGCTGCGGTGTCCCTTGGCGAGCGGACTAACTTCGACAGGATAGTCTATGATGAAAGTTGGCTGAATTAGTTTGGGAATTACTAATTTGTCAAAAACAGCGTACAGCACGTAGCCTAAACTCTGTTTTTCTAATTTAGAAAGGTGCAATTCTAGTTTAGTTGCAGATGCGATCGCGCTTTCTAGATCCAAGCTATCGAAATCCAATCCAAACTCGTCTCTGACAGCTTCCACCATAGTTTTAACTTGCCAGTGTTGACCGCTAAAACCCGGATACTTTTCGCTGTAGTCAAACTTGCGTTCTAAACTAATTATTTCTCCCTGATTTTCAATTTCCTTAACATCCCCAAATACAGCAGCCGCCGCGAAACATATTACATCTTCTACGACAGTTAAAATGTCGAAGACATCTGCATAAGCTTGGTAAACTTCTAAGGATGTGAATTCGGGATTGTGAGTGCTGTCAATTCCTTCATTTCTAAATGCTTTACCCAGTTCAAACACTCGCTCGAAACCGCCACAAATTGCCCTTTTCAAGAACAGTTCGGGAGCAACTCGCAAATACAAATCTACTTCCAAAGCATTGTGGTGCGTGATGAACGGCTTAGCAGCAGCACCGCCGTAAATAGCTTGCAGCGTCGGCGTTTCTATTTCATAAAAATCAGCTTTCCAGAGATAGGAACGGATGTTTTGGACGATGCGACTGCGGAGCATAAAACGGTTGAGCGCGTCTTGGTTGCTCGCCAAATCCATTTCGCGGTGGCGACGGCAAACTTCGGGGTCGTTAATACCGTAATAAGCATCGGGAAATTGAATAGTAGCTTTTGATAACAGCGTGAATTCCCGCACTAAAATTGAAAGTTCTCCCCTGGGAGTGCGGCAGCCGATGCCTTCGACGCCGACAAAATCGCCGACATCGAGCAATTTTTGAATTTGCTTGAAGCTTAAACCGACTTCGCCTGTGAGGATTTGTTTCTCGATTTTAAGTTGAATTTTGTCTGTGGCGTCTTTTAAATCGATGAAGAAAATTTTGCCACCGTCGCGCTTGGAAGTGATGCGACCGGCTAATCGCAGGGAAATTTCCTCGGGGTCAGTTTCTCCGTTTTGGAGTTCTTTTTCTGGCTGACTAAATAATTCGCGAACTTGCTTGGCTGTGTGCGATCGCGTGTAAGATTCACTGGGATAAGGTTCTATGCCTTGCGATCGCAGTTCGTCTACTTTTTGACTGCGGACTTCGGCTTCACTGAGAGTCATTAGGTATTGCCTGGTTAAAATTGCAAATATCTTACATCTTGCACTATTCTCGTGCTGGCGATCCGGGTGAGCTCGCCTGCCTACCCCACCAGAAAATTCACTTTTTGTGGAACAGGCATCTTGTCTGTTCGTGACAAAGCTGCAAAATGTGAGAAACACTAAACCTTATCATAACTGGGTAACACAGACGAATTTGTCAAATCATCAAGATACACTTGCGATCGTCCAGCCTGCCTTAACGTTCAACTGTCAACTTTCAGGTGCGTCGCTCATCAATGGTCGATTTTTTGTTTGGGATGGTTGATAGCGACGCACCCTACAACTGCCAACAGTCAACAGTCAACAGTCAACTGCCAACTGCCAACACCTTCAGAAATATCTCCGATCGCAAATTGTTCTCAACAGCACAAAGCCGCCGAAATATTAAAAAATTAAGTTGTCTATCTAGTCCAAGTGGTGAGATGATCTCTAGTGCAGCCTCACGGCAGTTCCACAGAAACTGAACAGTAGAGACGCTCGTCGATCGAACTCGACTCATCGCACCTCTGCTAAAATCGACCACTCACACACTCACTCTCAGATATAAAAACCATAATTATGGCTGTCGCAACTCAATCACTCGAAGAACTCTGCATCAACTCTATCCGCTTTCTGGCCATCGACGCGGTAGAAAAAGCAAAATCAGGACACCCAGGACTGCCGATGGGCGCTGCCCCTATGGCCTTCGTGCTGTGGGATCGGTTTATGCGGTTCAACCCGAAAAATCCCAAGTGGTTCAATCGCGATCGCTTCGTCCTCTCCGCCGGCCACGGCTGTATGCTACAGTACGCCCTCATGCACTTGACCGGCTACGATAGCGTCTCCCTCGACGACATCAAGCAATTTCGTCAGTGGGAATCCAAAACCCCCGGACACCCAGAAAACTTCGTCACAGAAGGCGTAGAAGTTACCACCGGCCCCCTGGGACAAGGCATTGCTAACGCCGTCGGTTTGGCAATGGCAGAAGCTCACCTCGCTGCTAAATTTAACAAGCCCGGTAACACAATTGTTGACCACTACACCTACGTGATTATGGGTGATGGTTGCCACATGGAAGGCGTTTCTGGCGAAGCTTGTTCTTTGGCCGGACACCTCGGACTTGGCAAATTAATTGCTCTCTACGATGACAATCACATCTCGATCGAAGGTAACACTAACTTAGCCTTTACTGAAGATGTCGGCAAGCGTTTTGAGGCCTACAACTGGCACGTAATTACTGTAGACAATACCAATCTAGACCAAGATACTAGCTTGGAAGCAGTTCACAAAGCTATTGAAGAAGCCAAGAAAGTGACGGACAAACCGTCAATGATTAAAGTCCGTACAATTATCGGTTACGGTTCTCCCAACAAGCGGGATTCTTACAGCGCTCACGGTGCTGCTTTGGGTGACGCTGAAGTCAAGGCAACTCGCGATTTCTTGAACTGGGAATATGAGCCGTTTGTGATTCCTGATGATGCTTTGGCACACTTCCGCAAAGCAGTCGATCGCGGTGCTCAATCTGAACAAGAATGGCAGAAAGCTTTTGATGCTTATAAAGCAGCATATCCCGCAGAAGCAGCAGAATACGAACGCGCGGTAGCTGGCAAACTTCCCGAAGGTTGGGATAAAGTTCTGCCGACTTACAAGCCGGAAGATAAGGCAGATTCGACTCGGAATCATTCTGGAAAATGTTTGAATGCTTTGGCAAGTGTGTTACCTGAATTGATCGGCGGTTCCGCTGATTTGGCATCTTCTAACATGACTTTGCTCAAGGGTGAAAAAGACTTCCAAAAAGGTCAGTACGAAGGACGTAACCTGCGGTTTGGTGTGCGGGAACATGGCATGGGGGCGATCGCAAATGGCTTGCTTTTGCACGGCGGTTTGATTCCTTACTGCGCTACTTTCTTGGTATTTGCTGACTACATGCGGGGCGCAATTCGCCTGTCTGCACTGTCGGAAGCTGGAGTTATTTATGTCATGACTCACGACTCCGTAGCCTTGGGCGAAGATGGCCCCACTCACCAACCAGTAGAAACAATCGCTTCTCTGCGCGTCATTCCCGATTTGTTGGTAATGCGCCCAGCAGACGGAAATGAAACATCTGGTGCTTACAAAGTGGCAGTTGAAAGTCGCACCCGCCCAACTTTAATGGCTTTGTCACGCCAAAACTTGCCTAACTTGGCTGGAAGTTCGATCGAAGGAACAGCTAAAGGCGCCTACATTTTGTCCGACGATGGTGGCACTCCCGACATCATTTTAATCGGCACCGGTGGCGAAACTTACCTCTGCGTTGATGCTGCTGAAAAATTGCGCGCCGCAGGCAATAAAGTGCGGGTAGTTTCAATGCCTTGCTGGGAATTGTTCGACTTACAAGATGCAGCTTACCGCGAATCTGTTCTGCCAAAAGCTGTTACTAAACGCTTGGCTGTGGAAGCGGCTGCTAGCTTCGGCTGGGGACGTTATTTGGGTTCTGAAGGCGATAGCGTGAGCATCGACAGATTCGGCGCTTCTGCACCGGGCCCCGTTGCTTTAGAAAAGTTTGGTTACACCGTTGATAATGTAGTAGCTAAGGCTAAGGCATTGTTGGGCTAATAGTCGTAGCATAATTTAGTTTGGGGCGGGCTTCTGGCTCGCCCCATTTTTTTTATTTTTCATTCTGTAGGTTGGGTTGAGCGCGAGCGTTACCCAACTTAATCAATGACTGTTGGGTTTCGTTCCTGGACTCATACCAAATCCGGGTTTCCCATCCCCGTTATAATTGGTATGGTGCGTCGCTATGAGATCT
>JAAUPI010000297.1 GCA_012035135.1 Microcoleus sp. CSU_2_2 | reverse complement strand
CCATATCATCGCAGATGCCAGCAATTAACCCGCAGTGGTCAAGATCCTGTACTCTAATATCAGACGCTTCAATTTTGCTCATCTTTTAAAAATACTCGATCGGGCGATCGCACCTGCGGAATGTGGGTTGTCAAGGTACATCTCAAACTTGCCCCATGTGCGATACACACACTCCCAAAGATTTAAGTGTCAGGATACACGATTGTGTTTGTGGATATCGAACCGATCGAGATGTGGCTGCGGCCCAAGTAGTAAAAAAGAGAGGAGTTTTCAACCTCAACGCCGCAGGACAGGCGGTGAAACAAAATGTCTGTGGAGACGGTGTAGCGGGGATAGAAATATCTAGCCAAGAGTCGAAGATGCAGAAAATCCGGACTGCGAAGTTGGGAATCCCCCGCCAGATTGTGTAAGCAATTGGCGGTGGGAGGATGTCAATCTTTCACGCGCACGTCAATGACGCTGGCATTGAAAATATAATTCTTGCCTTCAAGCTCGAGTGTAGTGCCAATTTTGACTTTCATTTTCCCTAAAACAGGACCCTTTTCAGTGACTTGACCTTTTCCCTCTAAAGTAAACATCATATTTCTGCTAAAAGATTCTTCTTCTCGGGGATCGGGTAGAGCTTTCACACTACCATTGGGCTGAGGAACTGCTAGGGTTCTGGGTATGGTTTTGACAGATTTGATTGTAATCTCACCAGAGGGTTCATTGCGGATCACCACATTGATTTTATCGCCCGGTTTGAACAAGTCTTGAACGTTCTTTCCTTTGAGACCGATCGCAATGGCATCGAGTTCTATGGGTTTGACGCTAGCGCCGACTTGAGCGACGGAACCGCCAGAAGCGCCGGGAAAGAAGAAGATTCCGACTGCAACTAACAGGACGATCAGGACTGCACCTAAGTCTAGGATACTGAGTTTGCCGAACAGGCGGCCTTGTGAATCTAAAATTTTCATAATCGCGCTTATAATCGCTTATTGACTGACAGCGACAGGAGTATATTGACAAGCTAAAGAATGTTACCACATTGTTTGCCGAAAATCCGCATGAATTGGGCGCGTAAACTGCCGGTCACCAACCGTAAGCTATATGGTGGGGCTTCTGTATTCATCAGCGAATGCCTCAAAATAGACATGGGCGATCGCTTTTCGATCGGACTTCTTATCCTAAAGCAGAAACGGCTGTTCCATCCGGTCTTTAGCATTCTGATTCCTTCGACTCTAATATCATTATGATTCTGATTGAGTAGTCAAAAATCATGTCGGTGCAGCCGGAATTGATATTAATTGCTAGCAGATGTTTCCAATTTTTCCCCAATTCTTGGTTCCGTACCCTTCAATAACCGCTGAATGTTGCTCCGGTGTCGCACGATTACAAATACACCGCCGGCAATTCCAAACAATACATAAGCTAGCGGCTGATTTAAAACAAACATCAATCCTGCAACGCTAATCGCACCCATAATGGAGCTCAAAGAGACAATTCGCGACACTGCAAAAACTATCCCAAAAATCCCCAAAGTTCCTAAGCCGACTGGCCAGTACAAGCCAAACAAAACTCCCAAACTCGTAGCAACAGATTTACCGCCCGTAAACCCCAGCCAGATAGATTTGCTGTGACCTAAAACAGCAAAAAAACCCGCAAAAGTTGCCATCCAAGGAATTACAATTGCAGTATTTTCTAAACCTGCGGTGGTTGCTAGCTGGTGGGTAAAATCGATCGAATAGACGTAGCGAACCAGGACGATCGCACCTACCCCCTTCAATACATCAACTAGCAACACGCCCACCGCTGGCCACTTACCCAAAGTTCTCAGTACATTCGTTGCGCCAGTCGAACCAGAACCCGCTTCGCGAATGTCTATTCCCAGCAGCCATTTCCCCACCGTGTAGCCCGTCGGAATCGAACCCAGCAAGTAAGCTCCGATTAGCAATGCACCATTTAAAACTATCCAGCTAGTCATGTTTTGATTTGAGATTTGTTGTACTTTGAAAATTTGCAATCTTCCCCTTGAATAATTAGCAATTAGGAATTGACAATTACCAATTACCCATTACCAATTACCCATTCCCCATTAAAAGTCTTTAGCAGTCGTCAAAGTTTGCGGATCGGATGCAAATGCCAACCACAGCGGAAATTGCAGCATCGACAAACTAATTAAATCCTCAGTTTCGTCAATTACAATTAACGGCAATTTACCATCTTTCACCAATCGATCGGCTTTTTGAGCCAAAGCCTCCGCAGACTCAAACATAATAATCCCTCGTTCCGGGCCAAAATCGCTGCGAGTAATACCCAAACAATCCTGCAAACCCCGACGCCATTCTCCCAAACGTTCCGGACTGTTGGCGAGCACCAAAGTCCGCACCCGGCTGCCGTAGACGCTTCTGAGTACGGAAATAATAGTCGAAGTAATTAAGATATTTTGCAAGCGCGAACCCATAGTCCGCAAAGCACCTCTTCCTCCTTGAGTAAAAAACCAGTTAGAAACTCGTTCGGCATGGATGGGTTCAAAAGTGCGGCGCAGTTGCCAGGGAGGGCCATAATAGTCGGGAAGAGTGCGGTATTGATCGAGAGTTCGGCGAATTTGTTTGGCTTGTTCTTGAAATCCCTGTTCGGCAAATCTGGGATTGACTGATGTTGAGGATTTAGACTCGTCAGTAGCAGCAGCTTGCTTTGGCGTTTCTTGTGGCGGTGGTGGCGTCAAATCTAAGAGTTCGGCTGTAGCGGCCAAATCTTGCAAACTGCCTACTAAATAATCTTTGAAACCTTGGACTCGAATTGCCAAATCTTGGGAAACTCCGGCAAAAGTTGTGCGCATTTCTTTCTGAATTCGATCGCGCCGACGTTCGAGTTTTTCTACTTCGATTTGCAGCGCTTGTTTGCGCTGT
The DNA here is from genome assembly GCA_012035135.1 of Microcoleus sp. CSU_2_2. Taxonomy (GTDB): domain Bacteria; phylum Cyanobacteriota; class Cyanobacteriia; order Cyanobacteriales; family Microcoleaceae; genus Microcoleus. The sequence goes on along the minus strand of JAAUPI010000297.1, from coordinate 2,579 downwards.
TCTAATTGAATCAAGCCGTCTTGTACCAAACGCCCGATCGAAGCTTGAGCCTCGCCCAATGCTTCTAAGGCTTTGGTTTTGTCGGCTTCGAGAGTCGCAATTTTCGCAGTCAAATCTTGTTCTTGCTGCTGCATTTTTTTGACTCGATCGGCCAAGTTTTCGGTAACATTTTCTGGGATTTCTGTTACCATTTCGTCCATTGCTGTTGGCTGGGTATCTTCCGATGGCGTGATGCGATCGATCGCCTCCTCTGATTCACCCATCGGCGTGCCAACTTCCTCAATAAACAAGGCGATCTCGGAGTCTTCGTCGCTTAGCTGAAGCTCTTGTTCTGGCTGCACTTCAGCGATTGTCGGCGATTCCTCTTCCTCAACAGGCTGCGACAGAGCCTCAGATGGAAGTCGCTCGATCGACTCCTCATTTATCGGTAAAATTGGCTCGCCTTCAACTGGTGAGGCGGCTGGTAAATTTTGCGGTTTTTGGGTTAGAGATTCGTCTGAATTCATAGAAATTTTAGTTCGGCATAGGGCATGGAAAAATCAAAAATTAAATAGTCTTAATTTTTAATTGTTGAAGTCATAGAGGTACAAGCAGTTTTGAGTGTGGTTTTTTTTAATTGAGTTACAACTATAGCAATCCTCTACACATTTTTGAACGAGATTTTTTTGAAAATAACCACAGAGAACACAAAGAACGTAGAGTCATAGACGAGAGGAGTTCGCAACTAATTTGGGAGTGCTATGACAACTGTCAACTGTCAACTGCGGCGCCCGCAAGCGTTGTCGAAGGGTCAACACTCAACTGTCAACTAAGAGGGCACTCACAGGCACCGCCCTACCACAGGTCAACTGCCTTCTCGTTCATTCTTGACGGGGGCAGCGCTGTTCTAAGCAGGTCTGTAGCATTTTACGATCGAATAGAATCGGCAGAAAGTGAATGCTGTTAATTTCTTTGAAGTAAAACAAAATCGGCACTTGCGGCCAAAATATCCGCCAATTTTGCCATTCTCGGTAAGGAAACTTGCGAATTAAGTTTTGCGATCGATAAATGTCTAAAGCGCTGTCGGTGAATTGCAGCCGGATGGTGAGGGCTTGGTACATCAAAAACAAGCCGAACAGCGAGAGTCCCAAACTAGCCCACTTCTGCACCAACAGCAGGGGTACGGCAGCAAGTACCAAGACTAGGGGAATCGCATAACTCGGAGCGAGTTCGATCGGAGTTGTCGGTGTACTCGAAGAGGCAGTTGTAGTCACGGGTTTAAATCAAACGAAATTTGTCATTAGTTTATATTTTACCGTTTAGTCGCTTACCGAGTCCGCCAGGGACTTAAGTCCCTGGCGGACTGAGGGTTTAACGTGTTTGTTGACACAAATGGTCAATCGATTTGAGATTTGAGATTTGAGATTTGAGATTTTGGATTGATTCCACGGATAAATCCGGGGCTTGTAACATCAAGAAATTTTTGGTCATAAGCCTTTGAGTACGCTACTACCCGTCCCCTGAAACATTAGCCAAGTCATCACAAAGTTAAAGATAAAAATCGCCAGCAAAGCAGTCACCACCGCAGTCGTAGTCGATTGCCCGACACCTTTTGCCCCGCCGGTGGTGGTTAAACCCCAGCTAGTGCCGATGACAGCAATCAAGGCACCGAACACAAAAGCCTTAATTATGGCGCTAGAAATATCCCACAGAGTCAGAAAATTGCGGACTGAATCTAAAAACACGTTTTGAGAGACGCCATACATGGTGATAGCAATCAATAATCCGCCAGCAATGCCCGTTACCAAGGACAAGATAGTCAAAATTGGTAGCATCAGACAGCAGGCAATGACGCGGGGAATGACTAAATAGTCTATGGGGTCAGTTCTCAGCATCAGCAGGGCATCTATCTGTTCTGTCACCTGCATCGTGCCGATTTCCGCCGCAAAAGCCGAACCTACTCGCCCAGTGACAATGACAGCCGTTAAAACTGGGCCGAGTTCGCGAGTCAAAGACAGCGCCAAAACGCCGCCGACGACATTGCCGGCGCCGAGGTTGATAAACTCTCTTGCTACCTGAACGGTAAATACCATGCCGACAAAACCCGCAGTCAGCAAAGTAATCAGCAGGGATTCCGGGCCGACTGCTGCCATTTGGTCGAGGGTGTTGCGGCGGTTAATTTTGCGAGTGAGTAAGTGCAGCATGACTTGCCCGCCCAATAAAATTGCTGCCAGCAACCGCTGACTCCATAAACTGAGGCTTGAAGGTGTAGTGCTAGAACTCAAGGGGATTGCGACTGTAATAACTGCAAAAATTGAAATCTATCTACAAATCTTAAACAAGTTTTTTTAAATAACATTTAAGATTTCTGACAGATCCGGTCGGGGAAGCCGATCGCTGCCTATCGTAGAAAAGGGCAAGTTTTGTTGACTTGTACTCCTTTCGGCAGTTTAGCTGAATTTACTAACGCCTTATGAGCATTTTTCCCAATTTTCTTCGCTCTGTACTGCTGACCAGCCTGTTGAGCTTTGTTGCTCCCCTATTGTTAATCGGCGGGGGATTGACTAGCTGTTCGCTGATCGGTCTGCTGCCTGCTGTCC
>JAAUPI010000296.1 GCA_012035135.1 Microcoleus sp. CSU_2_2 | reverse complement strand
AATCTCGTAAATGTAGTAAATGTAGGGTGCGTCGCTACGAACAACTCTCGTTGCTATTGGGAGATCTCATAGCGACGCACCATACCAATTATAACGGGGATGGGAAACCCGGATTTGGTATTATACCAGTTTAAACGGTAATCTAGTTCTTTTGCCCATTTTCGTGTTAAGAAAGCTTTGATTTGTTCCCGTCCGCTGAAGAATTCCGCGCGGTTTCGCCACTGAGAATCTTCTGTATAAGCTAAGGCTACTCGTTCTGGATCGCGGGTATTCCAGGCATCTTCAGCAGCTTGAACTTTGGCTTTTGCCGTTTCTAGCGTAAAGGGTGGTAGAGGTGGTTTGGTTTCCATAAGTAGTTTTGTGGTTTGTGACTGTAAAATGTTTTCAGATTAGCGATCGCCCAGCAACATTTCCAGCTCAGCAATTCTGGCTTGCAGTGCCGCAACTTCTTGTTCGGAATAGCGCCGGGGAATATGTTGGGGACAATTCCAGTTCCATGCTTCGACTTCAAATAGAATAACTCGTTCAACTTCTGAGTCATCTTCAGGTATTCTCAATCGCTCAATTAGTTCGCGATCGCCCTCTACATATCTGGCTCTTCCCCAAATTTTTAGTCGTTTACGGTGACGGTAATCCATGATAAATATAAAAGCTTTGTCGTTGTCTGAAAGATTACCAACCGTGACATACTGAACATTGCCTTTGAAGTCGGCAAAACCCAATGTTTTCTCATCCATAACTTTCAAAAAACCTGGATGACCACCACGAAACTGAATGTAGGGATAGCCATTAGAACTAACAGTTCCCAGATAAAATCCATCGATTTGAGTAATGAACTCTTCAATGTCAGGTGTTACCGCATCGTTCTCAGGTCCAAAGAGTTCAAACCGAGCGTAAGTTTCTCGCGATCCGCGTTGTGCTTGGGCAGCTTTGACAGCGGGAGTGAAGGCAATTTTGGTAAATTTACGAGGCATGGCACTTTCCTCTTGATAATTTTGATAGTCCTAAACGCAGGCGGGGTAAAAAATCCGGTTTCTGCGTTAACGTCGATCGATAAAAACCTATGATTTTGACTCTTAACCCGGTTTTTTTGCGTCCGGGAATGTTTTATTTGAATGGGAGAATGGAAAAGATTATTTACCATTCTCCCATTCAAAGTTCTGCATCGCTATACCGTTGCAGAAGCCTCAATCCCGTCTTGCATCTCGATGAACCCAGGAAGTTGTTTAATTCGTGCCATCCACTGTTGAACGTGGGGATACGGAGCAAGGGAAATCTTGCCATCGGGAGCCAAAGACACATAGGGAAAAACTGCTACATCTGCAATTGTCGGATGTTCAAATTCTAGCCATGTGCGATCGCTCAAATGTTGATTTAGTTGAGCGAGAATCAACTCTGCTTAGTGATATGGGTTCCCAGGCTCTTCCTGGGAACGAGTTAGGAATAGCCTGGGAACCAGTTATTTCCGATCGACTATACAGGCGTGAAACTTTTTTTTAGGGCGGGAACTCTTGCCGCCACCCTACAAAAATCGCAGTCTGGGTATTAAACTCGGACTTTGATATTAATCCTCAGCATCGGGATCGATTCCCATTGCTCGCAGTCGATCGGCTAACTGGGCAACTTTTCGCTCTGCTTGTTCGGCTCTTTGCCGTTCTTGCTCAGTTCTTTGCCGTTCTTGCTCGGTTCTAGCCCGCTCAATTTCAACTTGCTCGGAGCCAATTAACAGCAAATTACCCTCGGAATCCCACCACCGCAGCCAAAGCATTTCTTGATTTTGATAGCTTCCCTGCCAAAGTCCCAATTCTACATCTAATAAAGGAATGGGATAGTGACCGCGTTCGTTCTGCTCTATCCTGCGATAGGCAAAATCTATCAGGTGATAGACTTCTAAATTGCCCGTTTTAACTTCATAAATGCCGTAGTAAGGAATCCGGATAATTCTTTCGTAAACCCAAAATTTACCCGGTTTAGTTGTCGTACCGTCGGGCGATACAGAAAGCGGAGTACGATCGCGCTCTTCATCTCCATTCCCGCTAGCAAATTCTAAAGCAATTAACGGAGCAAAATGTTCCCGCCAAAGTACATAGGAACGACGATAACCGTCGATTGTTGCCGGTACGTTGGGCACGTAAAACCAATCCGGTGCTTCTGCGCCGCGCTCTGGGGGGTCAGTTTCTCGCCAGTAAATGCCACAATCTTGCCCGATCGCATATTGTCCGTCAGGATGCAGCCGCTCTACAACCGGCCCGATCGAATCTGTCAGAATGATGCTCTGGGGATGCTCCTGAAAATTCTTCACAAATGTACCGTCTTCGTCTGGCAGTTGGGTATGATCGGGGAATGCAGGAGGCAGACCTGTAGCAGTTATTGTCTCGTTCATCGTCTTTTCCATGCAGTTATTGTTAATTGTACTTTGAAATTTTAGCAAGATGATTTGAGACTTCAGCTATAGCAGTTGACAGTTGACAGTTATTTGACGGGAATCAAACCGTTTATGAAGCAAGGGATCGCGAGATCTATTCATGAGGTTATTTATATCAAGATCGATGGGCGGTTGCTATAATATTCGCTAATATGGAAAAGCGATCGAGAAAGGTAAGTCAGATGGTTGTCGCAATTTCTAAAGCAGGATTGGGTACAGGTGCAGTCTTGCTCTCAAACGTGACATGGGAGACTCTGGAAAAGTTGGATGCAGATTTGGCCCAAACTGGGGCGCGTTTAACTTATTTGGACGGGTGTTTAGAAATTATGGCTCCTTTATCTGAAGAGCATGAAGAACCTAGAAACACTTTAGGTCAGCTTTTAGAGCTTTATATGCGGATGAAAGACATTCGTTTCTACGGGCGCGGCAGTACGACGATCGGGATGAAGGAATTGGGCGCACGAAAGGAACCAGACGAGTCTTATTGTTTGGGTGCGCGCAAGTCTGTTCCAGATTTGGCAATTGAAGTGACAGTGACGAGTGGTGGAATTGATACCCTGGAAATCTATCGTCGGGTGGGAGTGCAGGAGGTTTGGTTTTGGGAGGATAGTGTAATTTCGGTTTATTGCTTGCGTCCAACGGGATATGAGTTGGTTAGTAAAAGCGAACTTTTGCCGGAGTTGGATTTGCGATCGATCGAGTTTTATTCGCGGATGGCCGATCAATATGATGCGGTGAATGCTTTTATGCGATCGTTGAAGTAGAAGTTGAGAAGCGCGATTTAAAAAAATCCTGAAACCCCTTGCACTCATTCACTCTCATATCTTGAATTTATCTGCGTTTATCTGTGTTTATCTGCCTTTAATCTGCGGTCGCTCTATGAATTATAATATTTCACCTGCACTGAATGTATGCTTTGAATACGAGATTGAGCAAAAAGAGCGATCGCCCTCCTACTTCTATTTTTTCCACTAAGCCGCGTCTGGCCAAGGATTGTATGGCTTGCCACAATTGCGATCGGGATAATTCGCGATCGGCTGGTGCCTGGGAAATATCTACAGGGTCATTTTGACTTGCTAACCAGCGGCTCACGTTTTTCATTGCAGCAAGCCACGAATTTTTTTAAACACTTGTTCAGCCGGAATACCAGTAACTTGACCAGCATCCATTTCTCGATCGCGCCTTTGCGCTTCCTCAATCCAGGTTGATGCAACTTCTGGATCGATTTCACTACTTTGTCCCAAGTGTTTTAGGAGTCGCGATACCAATATTACTTGAGAGTCCCTTGGCAATGCCATAACCTCAGCTTCTAGATTCTCAATGGTCATAGTATTTAAGGATTTGATGATACATTAACTCTATCATACTTTGAGATGAATAACTATAGCTAAGATATAAGCTTAGCCTTGGCTGCTCGAAGCTTTTCCCATACAGATTCCGTTATTACTAGCTGATTACCCGCAATTTTCTGATTAGTATTAGGGTTCGTCACTTTGCTTGCCCTTTTTTGTCACAAATATCGATGATGGCAGGTGACATACCCTATAGACCTCTTGCATAAATAATTGATTCATACAGAAACCGCAGATTCAAGGCAGACAAACACAGATGCAACGCAGATAATTTCAAGATAGGAAAGCGACTTTTGCAAGAGGTCTTATATTTGTTGGCAATAATCACAGGAAGTGAATTATAACTACTTTCTTCGCGCATTACTTGTTCCAAGGAATCCTTGCCTTTCATGCTGCGATTAGCTGTGAGCAAAATCATCTGATTTTCTTGAGCAAGTCGCCAAACTACCCTGTCATCGCTATCGATTGGCAATTCCATTTGTGCAAAGGTGACAAAACTAATTGGGATGATATCAAGCCAACCTTGATTAGCAATAGAACCAAAAAAAATTAGGGCGTGTCCATTGAGATTATGATCTATCAAAAAAATCATCCTTTAGCCTCACGTTTTGCCTTAGCTGCTCGAAGCTTCTCCCATATAGCTTCCGTGCCCGGTCTTGGTGGTTGGGCGGCAATCCTGGCAATAAGATCGCGATTTTTTTCTTCGTAGTAAAGCCGCAGTTCTTCAGCTTCTTTAAGAACGATTTGATACTCGGCTTCAACAGCAGCGCGATTTGCCTCAATGTAAGTTAAAGCCGCATTAATTTGTTCCTCTTTCAAGTCAAACAATCCCCTGATAAACTTAGGCGGATATTGAGCCGTCACATAGTCCATGATGTCGTAGATCGTGATGCGCGTACCTGCGATCGTCAGTCCTCTTTCTGTACGGATAATCGCTGTTTGTTCGTTAGGTATGGTTGTCATTTTTATAGCCTCCTAGAAGTTATCTTTATATTGGTCGAAAACTCTGCACAAAATTCAGCCAGCGATCGACTTTATTACCAGTAATATCTAAGATCGGAATAGAACGAGTCCTTGAGATAGGTGGCCCCGCTTCTTCTTGAGAATATTCGATCGCCGTACTCTCTGCCTTGCCCAAACCGTAAGTGTTCGCAATATCTCCAGCCAACTGACAGGTAATCCTGAATGAACCCATGCTAATTTTACCATTTCCGGCGTAGTATTCCCAAATTCTAAAGCCTGCTTTGGGTATCTCTTGACAATCAGCATATGTCACCTCAAACATCTTGGCAATATGCACGTCATAGAGGCGCAATTGACCCCCATCAGCAGATTTTGTGGTATTCGTTTCTGATACCGTCAGGGTATAAGTTCCTTCCCCGTGTTGCAGTCTAATTGGCACTTTTGTTTGAGCGATCGCTCTTGGAAAAACCTGTATTGGTATTACTTGTATTAAACTCCAGGTAACAACACTCAAAGTTACCCAAAATAGCCTTTTTATATTTATCATATCAAGTCCGGTCATATAAATATCATAAAAATGGTTTGTAGTGAGGACTTTAATCCTGATTCTGTCAAGGACTAATACCAAATCCGGGTTACTTACCCCTTTTATAATCTCGTAAATGTAGTAAATGTAGGGTGCGTCGCTACGAACAACTCTCGTTGCTATTGGGAGATCTCATAGCGACGCACCATACCAATTA
>JAAUPI010000295.1 GCA_012035135.1 Microcoleus sp. CSU_2_2 | reverse complement strand
TTATAATCTCGTAAATGTAGTAAATGTAGGGTGCGTCGCTACGAACAACTCTCGTTGCTATTGGGAGATCTCATAGCGACGCACCATACCAATTATAACGGGGATGGGAAACCCGGATTTGGTATAAGTCCTGTGCCAGAAACCCGGTTTCTGCCACAAGTGTAATATCTCAGCACTACGAACTCACCTTAATTAGAGAACGAACGTAAAAAGACACATATCCAATTAAATAAAAACAATTTACCAAAATCAACAATCCTTTGCCAACATAAGAATTAACAAAGCCAAAAACCCGATAAGTTGACAGCATCACTAACAAAATTTCCATCAGAGAAACAATTGACCCGTAATGATTTCTATCCCAATAAGAAATCGGACTGATAAAACGGTAATTGCTGAATGGAAAAAAGTGTCTGTGAGCATCATCATTATGCACCGGCAAATCCCCCAGAGAGTGTAGAATCATACTGAGGAACAGAAATTGCAAATTTTGCCAGCCAAAGTAATAAGCAATTAACCAACCAATAACCGCCAGAGGGATAGAATGAAACAAAGCAACAATATTTTGTACAAAAGGCTCAAAATATGCTTCCGACCAGATAGTAGCTGGCGGCAGACGCACAATGTATTTCGCCCAAAAGTAAAATAAAAATATCGGAATGTCTGGTAATATTCCGCCGATCGCAATAATTAGATTAGCTTGTGGTAGTTGCGGTTTGCCAAGAATTGCGAGATTGATAATAGCATGGCTGGGAGTCTTCATTTTCAAGGGGGAAATAGCTAGCAGCACAGGGTTTTCGGCCTGTGCTGCGATAAAACAGTCAAACAGTCAAACAATAGACCTCTGCAATAATTATTGTGGAATAGGTATCCTGCCTGTTCAAGACTTGCTTTTTTGGAGAGGTCTAATTAAGGTAAAATACCCTAACTACAAGAAAGGTTGCACTCGATCGATCAATTGCGCTGCCTGCATCACTCCCTCAATTCGATCGACCTCAACACCATTTTTGAACAACACCAAAGTCGGCAAAGCATAAATATGATACTGCGACGCCAACTGTTCGTACTTATCCGTGTCAATTTTCACAACCATCAGCTTTTCCTTTGTCTGACCGCTGACTTGCTCCAAAATCGGTGCCATCATCTGACAAGGGCCGCACCAAGTAGCGTAAAAATCTACCAACACCGGCAAATCGGAGCTCGATAGTAACTCCTCAAAACTGCTGAACTGTTTTTGAACTGCCATAGGACAAAATAATTTTTTTTGGTTCTGGCTCGATTTTAGTGCAAAATTCGTTGGTAGATTGCGAGGATAAAACTATGGAATTATTGCCAGAGACGTTTCAGAGATTACGGGGTCAAGTTGCTGTCGTGACTGGCGCGTCGCGGGGAATTGGCCGCGCCGTTGCTTTAGAGTTAGCGGCAGAGGGCGCTAAAGTCGCCGTAAACTATGCGAGTTCGAGTGCTGCGGCTGATGAGGTTGTCGCAGAAATTGCCGCTGCTGGAGGAGAAGCTATCGCCCTTGCAGCAGATGTCTCGAAAACCGACCAAGTAGATTTGCTCACCAGTAATGTCATGGAAAAATGGGGACGGATTGACATTTTGGTGAACAATGCCGGCATTACTCGCGATACTTTGCTGTTGCGGATGAAGTTGGAAGATTGGCAAGCGGTAATTGATTTGAATTTAACTGGCGTGTTTTTGTGTGCGAAAGCTGCGAGTAAAATCATGCTGAAACAGCGAAGCGGCCGAATTATTAATATTGCTTCGGTTGCCGGTCAAATGGGAAATCCGGGACAAGCTAATTACAGTGCGGCAAAAGCTGGAGTAATTGGATTTACGAAAACTGTGGCGAAGGAGTTGGCGAGTCGCGGCATTACTGTGAATGCGGTTGCACCTGGTTTTATCACTACAGATATGACGAAAGATGTCAAATCTGATGAGATTTTGAAATACATTCCACTAGGCAGATATGGGGAAGTTGAGGAAGTTGCGGGGATGGTGAAGTTTTTGGCGGCGGATGCGGCGGCGGCTTATATTACCGGGCAGGTGTTTAATGTGGATGGGGGCATGGTGATGGCTTAGATTTGGGGATGTTTTTTAACCACAGATGCACGCGGATGAAGGCCGATATTTGCGGTTGTGAATCGATCTCAAATCTTCGTGTAGGGTGCGTCAGCTTCTAGCTGCTAAATTGGTAATGAAAATTATCGAAGCTGACGCACCGATTGGTAGGTGCGTCAGTTTGGAATAGCTAAGTTGGTAGCGTAAATTATTGAATTTCACTAAATATTTTTCTAATCCAATTGTACACCGCAGCATACAAAGCTAGCAATTTATTGACAAATCTTTGCCAAATAGAACTTTTTTTTACCTCAGAAATCTCCTCTAATTCCACGGGTAACGGTGGCATTCCAACTACTTCATACAGTGGATATTCGCCACTTTTTCCGGGAATTTCAACTGATATGCACCGATCGACGATCGCCAATTCCTTGACTTCCTGATAAGTCTCCTCCGAAATCAATAAACTCGTTCCCACTTGCTTATTAGCAGCCTCGATCCGACTAGCCAAATTCACCGCATCCCCAATCGCCGTCACCTTTTGACTCTCCGACGCGCCCAAATTTCCCACCACCACCCACCCGCAGTGGATACCAATCCCTATTCGCAAACTGTGATGGTATAAACTTTCAAAATAGGGATTGAGTTTCTCTACTTCCTCCAGCATTTCCACTCCCGCCCTCACTGCTTGTTCCGCCGCTTTTTCGGGATTTTCCAACCCGAACAGCGCCATGAAACCGTCTCCCATATAATTGTTAATCATTCCGCCATTGCGGTTGATAACAAAACCCATTTTTTGGAAATAGCGGTTTAAAACATAAATCACATCGTAGGGGAGCAGCGATTCTGCAAAAGGCGTAAATCCTCGAATATCCGCAAACAAAATAGCAATTTTTTTCTCGTGCCCGACAGGAAAACAAATTGACTTTCCAGCCATTTGGTCATTAAATGATTCCAAGTCTTCAGAATCGATGGCCAATCTCCGCAAAATCACCTTCCCGCCAGCAATCTGCGTCTGACAAGCTAGCCGAATTTCGGGCTCTAAGCCTAATTTTTGAGCTAATTCTGCTTCTGGGGAAATGCGGGGAGAGCAAAATTCCAAACCTTCGACAATCAATACGCGGCAAGTCGAACACCGGGCGCTACCGCCACAGATGTGGGTGTGGGGAATGCCGGCACGCAGGGAAGCTTCGAGAATTATATCGTCATCGTCTACCTCGATCGAGCGATCGTCCGGCAGATAGTGAATGTGCGGCATCTGTGGCGTCTCCAACTTGAATTAGCAAGGAATCTTAGGTAAATCTGTTATTGCAGTGAATCTGTTCGATCGCAAACCCGGTTTCTCAAACTCTTTTCCATAATCCCCTGATTCCTTAACTGTATCCGGATTTACTCTCATTTTCCCAGCTTAACCGCTAAACTGACCAGCAAGAAACGGATGCCCCCGAATTCAATCGTGGATGCTCCCAAAATTTTAGACTCCTGCTCAAGCTCCCAGATTCATCTGTGGAGTAAATCTCAAATCTCAAATCGACTAACGCCTGAGTTGGGAGATGAAATCGATTTGAGATTTGAGAATTCCATAATTCACCCAATCGCGATCGATCTTAGATTCTCGATAACTTCGGCGCAGTCGGAGATTGGGGTATTCTGTTTTCTGGTGTTACTTTTATTTAAAAAAAGACATTATTTTTAATAGTTTAAAACTGGCTGAAAGCCTCATAAATTCGTTGTCTAATCTGATTAACCAGACACATATCTTGATAATTTTCCAGGGTTGTGCGATGTAAACCTTACTTAGCAAGAGTTTGAGCTTTTTGCACCTCGAAAAACCAGTTGATTTTCTTGGGATAGAATAGCAGCATCTTTAAAACCAGTATAACGATGAGTTCATCTACAGCCCTACACAACATCCAAAAACACATCCCCATCGTGGGAGATGTCCATACCAAAAGTCCGATCGCCTACCGAGCAACCCGCGTCGCAGTCAGTGCAGTTAACGCCGTGCAAATGGCAGTAGCAGAGTCCTACATCAACGGATTAGAAGTGCCAGATTCTGTCTTGCGATCGCTTTTTGATACCTGCATGCCTGTCTTTTTTAAGTATTTTCCGTCTTTGCTTGCACCCTACGAATGGGTACTAACAGAAACCGATCGTACCGCCGAAGGGCCACGCGATTTAATGAAAATTCAGTACGACTTGCCTCAAGCTATGCTGAATCCCATGTTAGGCGATAGCAAACTCATTTATCCTAAATACAGCATGGGACTGTGGGAAAAAGGAGCCGCCAACCTCGAAGAATCCCAAATCCAGATGATTGATGATGTGATTGAGAAGCTAGACATTCAGGATGGCGACCATATTTTAGACTTTGGCTGCGGTTGGGGCTGCGTTCCCAACTACATTCTTTCCAAATTCCCCAATGTCAAGTTTACGGGAATTAACTTGAGTCACCACCAATGCGAGTATATGCGTCACAAGATGCAAGATCCCGAAAGTTACCTTAGTTCGGGTCGATTTACTCTGTTTGAAGGAGATTTGAACGACGCCAAATTTGAGACAAAATTTGATAAGATTTTGTCGATCGGCGTTTTTTGTCATGTAGGCAATTTAACCAAAGCTTTCCAAAAGCTTGCATCTTTCCTCAAGGATAACGGTCGAGTTTTCATTCACATCATCACAGTTCGCACGCCCAACAATATATCCAGCGTTTTCACCCACAAATACATTTTTCCCCACGGCCGTTACTGGAAATACGATGCAGTTCCCAGCCACAACAAAGACCTGAAAACCATTCAAAGATGGTATCTCAATGGATTTAATTACTCCACAACCTTTGCTAATTGGCTGAAAAACTTTGACGATTCTCAGGCGACAGTCAAAGATTTAGACTACGGCATCGACTATGCCAAATTTCGGCGCATCTGGCGATTTTATTTGATTTGGTTTGTTGCCAATTTTGCGAGTTGCGACGGTGAATACAACGGTAATGGCCAATATTTAATGGTTCATGCCTAGTCCCCGATCTTAGCTAAACCTGCCGAGAATTAGTCTGTAGAGCCATGACTAAGCTTAACGAAAAAAGCCTGCTTAAGGGGGATTTAAGGGGATCTCGATCTCAAAGAGCAGTTTGAAAACACGCTTAGCCAGGGCGGTTTCATTCTCGAAAAAATGAAAGTCCGGTAGGGCCTGTAGGGGCGGTGCCAAGAGAGCCCGCCCTCTCTTTGGGCAACCAAAACTAATTCTCATTCAAAGAATCCCCGCGCATTTATGCCGGGGAGTTAGTCAAATGTAGCTTTCTTTTTAAGAATAGGTTTGACACTCTCAGGTCTAAAGACACTGAGATTCTTAAGACGTTGCGGTCTTAATATCCCTATTACTAGGGTTCCTGGGCGCAATCCTGTTGCCAAAAATGGTAGGCTGCTATCCTTGTCTTTCAACAAGCTCCTCAAGCGTCTAAGGGT
>JAAUPI010000294.1 GCA_012035135.1 Microcoleus sp. CSU_2_2 | reverse complement strand
AAAAACCCGGTTTCTGGCTATGGGTGCGATCAAAGAAACCAGGTTTTTTACAAAATCTATTGGTGAGTGGAAAGGATTGTCGCAAAAACCCGGTTTCTGGCGGCTAGGGCGTGTTTTCAAACTGCTATTTGAGATTTAGATCCCCCTAAATCCCCCTTAAAAAGCTATGCTTTATAAACATCTTTCTTAACAATCAAGTTGACAAAAGTAACTACTTGTGTAAGAGCTATTGGAGAGACAGATTGTGATCAGCCACCACTCAATTACTTCTGACTCCGATGGTTGTGATGATTCTCTGACTAAAATAACTTGCAGTTCGATCGGACTTAATTTCTGAAGTTTTGCACGATTTTGAGGGGGTTGAATAGTTAAGGTTTTATAGCGAATAGTTAAAGTCGCTACTCGTGAAGGTCGAGTCGGGTTGCGCTTTAATTCAACAGTCATGGTGACTTGCGGTTCGACTAACTCCATCTCTTGTCGCATCTACGTGTCCTTTCCTGAGCTGAGCTGGTTTGACGTATGGTGAATCCCAGAAATCATAAGTCGCCTTAGTTTCTGCCCATGTACCACTAGCTTCAGGCACACTAGATTCTGGTTTATTGCTCAAATTGGAGACAATTTTCATGAATCTATTTGTCCTTCTTGGATCTCCTAATTCAGTTTTTTCTAATTCTTGTCTTACCCATTGCTCGATCATTTTAACCTGACTCCTGGACTCAAGCCCGATCGTTTTAAAGAACCCATTTGAGAGCTTCGATGCGAGCCTCTCGATCTTTAGCCTCATCAAACAAAGGTTAATCGGTAGCATTTGCATGATCTCAGATTTTCTCTTCGTTATCGATCGGGATTTTACACGCCGGATTCGAGATCCTGCTATGATTCGAGAACCCGCTATGATTCGAGCTCCAGTAGCGGGCGATCGTTAACAGTCCACAAATGTTAATTTTTGTCAACTTGATTGTTAAGAAAGATCCTGATAAAGCATAGCTTCTTAAGGGGGATGCGAGGGGGATCTAGGCTCGGCTATAAACGAGAGATACAAAGGGTTTCAGGCTTAAGTTGACACCAATGCCCCCAACCCCTTCCCTACAAGGGAAGGGGAGTAAGAATCAAAGCCTCTCTAATAAAAAAAGCTGCTCTTTTTCCCTCTCCTCTTAGGACCGGAGCTTTAGTGAGGAGGCTAGGGAGAGGTGGAGAGAGGTCAAAATGTACCGCATCCAATCAAGAACCGCTATAGTCTCAGAAACACTACATAAAAGCGCGATAGCATACAGCCCTTCGGGCATGAAAACAGCAAAGCGAGGCGTACAGCCCTACGGGCATGAAAACAGCAAAGCGCTGCCGACGAAAGGTAAATCACTTCTCAATGAGAGCCCCAAACGGCTGTATGTTTGAGCGAGTTCTGCAAGCAACCGTCCCACCTTCTGGAAATCTCCAAACTTGCTCAAGAAAAGCGATCGCACCTTTCCAATGGTCGATCGCTTGCTCGAATCGATCGATTTGCTGATAAGCTATGGCTAGTTTTTCTCGAACAATTGCCACATTTGCGAGATTATTGGTGCTTTGAAAGGAGACCCCCCGATGATTGCTAAAAGTTGGTTGAGTCGGTGTTGGCAGTGCCAGATTGGCGCTTGTATTGCAATATTCGGGACTCTCTCAGTAGGAGTGGGCGATCGCGTTAATGCTCAAATCGTGCCTGACAATACGCTAGGTGCTGAAGGTTCTGTCGTGACACCCAATCTCAATCTCAATGGGATTCCGAGTGACCAGATAGACGGTGGGGCAATTCGTGGCGCGAATCTCTTTCATAGTTTTGCTCAATTCAACATCGATGCCGGACGCGGCGCTTATTTCACCAATCCCGCAGGCATTGCAAACATTCTCTCGCGTGTGACTGGAGCGAACCGTTCAGATATTTTAGGCAGGTTGGGGGTGTTAGGAGGCACTGCTAACTTGTTTTTGATTAACCCCAACGGCATTGTCTTCGGACCGGATGCCAGTTTAGACGTGCAGGGTTCCTTTGTCGCCACAACTGCCAATGCTGTCGAGTTTGGCGATCGAGGTATTTTCAGTGCTTCTGCACCTGAGTCTCCCCAGTTGCTAGATGTCAATCCTTCGGCTTTTCTGTTCAATCAGATTCCCCCTGGAGCCATTACCCATCAATCTGTTCTGCAAGTTCCGCAGGGTCAGAATTTAATATTGTTAGGCGGAAATGTGAACTTGGATGGTGGGGTTTTGCAAGCGCCAAGCGGTCGAGTCGAGTTAGCAGGCTTGGCAGAGTCAGGACGAGTAGGAATCAATGAGGAGAGTAACAATCTCAGCTTGATTTTCCCAGATGGGGGAGTGCGAGCAGATATATCTCTGAGCAATCAAGCCTCGATCGAGGCTGGCGGCGATATACAGGTTCAGGGTAGGCGCGTTACCCTTACCGAGGGGTCGCGGATTAAGACGGCTACCCAAGGGGCAGCAAAAGCAGGCAACATCACAGTTAATACCGGGCAATTGATTGTCCGTGATGGGGCACAAGTGACAGCCAGCACTAGCGGTCGGGGAGAGGGAGGGACGGTAGTGGTAAACGCTTTTGAGTCGATCGAGCTCAGTGGCACCTCCGCCAACGGTCAGCAGAGTGGCTTATTTGCTGATACTCAAAGTGCTGGAGATGCAGGTGACATAAAAGTTGATACCGGGCAATTGACTGTCAGCGATGGGGCATTGATCACCAGCCGCAGTAGGGGAATGGGAAGAGCTGGTGATATCGTCATTACAGTCCGCAACACCCTAGAAGCTTACAATGGCACGCTCGGAACTTCCGCCACTGAGTCTACTGGAGGTGCGATCGCCGTTAACGCTGGAAATATCCGCCTGTTTGGTAACAGTAACATTACGACCAGTGTATTTGATGGAACAGGGGGCGGTGGCAACATTGACCTAAAAGCCGACTCCATCCTCGCTTTCGATGATAGTGACATCTTGGCTTTTGCTGATGATGGTAAAGGGGGTGACATTACCCTCAATACTCCGGCTTTCTTCGGCGAAAACTATCGTCCTAAACTTTCTAACACCGACCCCGCCAATACCCTCGATAAGAATAACCGAGTCGATATTAATGCTACTGGTGCTATCGATGGAGTCATTATCACACCCGATACCACCTTTATCGAAAACAGCCTCACCGAGTTACCCGAAAATCAGATTGACATCGACAGCCTCCTCGCCACTAGCTGCATTGCCCGCCGCAATCAACCCACCAGGGGAAGCTTCATTGTCACAGGTACCGGCGGTTTACCAGAGAACCCTGGAGATGCCCAAATGTCCAGCTTCCCCACAGTAGATGTGGAAACGCTACCCAGTGACAGCACCCCCTCAACAACCAACCCCAATCGTCCTTGGCAAAAAGGCGACCCCATAGTTGAACCGCAAGGGGTGTATCGACTCCCGAACGGGCAACTCGTGTTGAGTCGGGAATGTTCTTAATTAGATCTTTGAAGGAGGCTGGAGTTGATTTTTATACCTTATAAAGGGCAACCATTTTTATGGTTTAGATCGATGATAAATCATCGATCTTTCTGCCTATTGACAAATTTAGTTCTTTTTTAACTTGTGAGCAATGATTGCTAATTGCTAATTGTTCATAATTCATGGTTCATTGTTGGTTAAAATTACCAGTCTTCGATTAGCAATTAGCGATTAGCCGTTAGTAATTTGAAATACTATGTACAAAATGTTCAGGTGGGTTGCCATTTCAGGTTCTTGCATCGCGACCCCAACTTGCCTTGCCCTCAGTGCGATCGCCCAATCCGCACCGCCACCAGGTGTCACCATTCCCCCTAACGCACCTGAGGCGATCGAACAAACGATTCCCAATCCCTCTCAAACACCCCGTCCTCTCCCTGATGAAACGCCTTCACCACCACCGGAACCCGAACTGCAAACTCCCCCAATTCAAGAGTCACCTGAAGTGACTCCCCCGTCGAGCGATCGCTTCTCGATCGAAAAAATAGAAGTGCTAGGAAACACCGTTTTACAAGACGAAATCGCCGCCTTAACCCAGCCTTACGAGAACCGCTCAGTTACCTTTGAAGAGTTGCTCGAACTGCGATCGGCGATTCTTCAACTCTACATTAAAAACGGCTACATTACCTCTGGAGCCTTCCTGCCCAACAATCAAGACCTCAGCAGTGGTACAGTCAAAATTCAAGTCGTAGAGGGCGAACTCGATCGGATTGAAATCGGTGGGTTAAATCGATTGCGAGAAGGATACGTGCGATCGCGCCTCCAACTTGCCACCTCTACCCCGTTAAACCAGCAACGCCTAGAAGAAGCCTTGCAACTGTTGCAACTCGATCCGCTGATCGATCGGGTGAACGCCGAGTTAGTAGCAGGCAGCACACCAGGTAGCAATATCTTGCGGGTATCTATCAAAGAAGCACCTGCTTTTCACGCTGCGATCGGCGCAGACAACAACCAATCACCCAGCATTGGTTCGATCCAAGGCAGCGTAGAAATCAGTCATGATAATGTGTTGGGATTTGGCGATCGCGCTTCAGCCCAATACAGTCGTACTGAAGGACTCGACCTCTACGACATCAGCTATATTATCCCCGTGAACGCTCGTAACGGTACTGTTAATTTCCGCTATAACAATGGTGATAGCCGCATTATTGAAGAAGATTTTCGGGATGTAGGTATCAGAAGCGAAACTCAAACCTATTCCCTCAATTTCCGCCAGCCAATAACAAGAACACCAACCAGTGAATTTGCATTAAGTTTAGGTTTAGATTTGCGTCGCAGCCAAACTTATATACTCGATGACAGGCCCTTTTCCTTCACAGAAGGCCCGGAAAATGGGGAATCAAAAGTTACGGTAATTCGGTTTTCTCAAGATTGGGTCAAGCGCGATACAAGAAGAGTTTTAGCCGCCCGCTCTCAATTCAGTCTAGGGATAGATGCGTTTGATGCAACCATCAACAACAGGGGTACTGACGGACGATTCTTTTCCTGGTTAGGACAAATTCAGTGGGTGCAGCAGTTATCATCCAGAAATCTGCTAGTAGCGCGAATAGATACTCAGCTAACCCCAGATTCTTTGCTATCTTTAGAACGCTTGAGTATTGGTGGAGTCGATACAGTTCGCGGCTACCGACAAAACCAACTCGTTGCTGACAATGGCATCCTGGGTTCAGTTGAAGTTCGCCTTCCCCTCACATCAAACCCCAGAATACTACAGTTAGCGCCTTTTTTTGAAATCGGAACTGTCTGGAATAACCAAGATATTGACCCCGATCCAGCGACAATTGCCAGTTTAGGACTGGGTGTGCGCTGGCTGATTACCCCTGATTTATCGTTGCGCTTAGACTACGGCATCCCCTTAATTTCAGTTGGCGATCGGGGAAACTCGCTGCAAGATAAGGGTATCTACTTTTCAGTGCGCTATCAGCCGTTTTGAGCCAAATTATCTTTGCCCCTAAGTCAATTGATGTACGGATTTACGAGCAACTTGTACCCGTGATAGGTCTATCAGCTATTAGTTATTATACCAAATCCGGGTTACTTACCCCTTTTATAATCTCGTAAATGTAGTAAATGTAGGGTGCGTCGCTACGAACAACTCTCGTTGCTATTGGGAGATCTCATAGCGACGCACCATACCAATTAT
>JAAUPI010000293.1 GCA_012035135.1 Microcoleus sp. CSU_2_2 | reverse complement strand
TGCCGCCCATGCCACCCATGCCGCCCATGCCGCCCATGCCGCCCATGCCGCCCATGTCGCCCATGTCGCCGCCAGCTTTTTTCGGTTCTGGTTTTTCAACAATCACAGCTTCAGTGGTCAATACCATACCAGCAATGGAACCAGCATTCTGCAGGGCCGATCGCACTACCTTAGCCGGGTCAATAATCCCGGCGGCAATCATATCTTCGTACACGTCGGTGAGAGCATTGTAGCCAACGTTCAACTCGCTCGATCGGACTCGCTCGATCACGATCGAACCTTCAACGCCAGCATTGTCAGCGATTTGACGCAAAGGTGCTTCCAAAGCTTTAGCAACTAAATCCGCGCCAAGCAGTTCTTCGGCATCTAAGGTATTTCTAATCGCCTCTATCTTTGTAATCAGGCGAATCAGCGTCGTGCCACCTCCGGGAACGATACCTTCTTCAACGGCAGCTTTAGTGGCGTTGAGAGCATCTTCAATGCGCAGTTTGCGGTCTTTTAGTTCGGTTTCGGTAGCCGCGCCGACTTTAATTACAGCGATGCCGCCGGCGAGTTTGGCGATGCGTTCGGTTAGCTTTTCTTTGTCGTACTCGGAATCTGTGGCAGCTAGTTGCTTGCGGATTTGCACAATCCGTTTTTCCACATCAGCTTTGTGTTCTTCGCCAGCAACAATAATCGTGTTTTCCTTGTCGATTGTAATTTTGCGGGCGGTACCGAGCATTTCTAGGGTTGCGGTATCGATGCTAAGTCCGACTTCTTCCGCAATCAGTTGGCCGCCGGTCAGAACTGCGATATCTTGAAGCATAGCCTTGCGACGCTCGCCAAATCCGGGAGATTTAGTAGCTGCGATGTTCAATACGCCGCGGGCTTTGTTAACGACCAGAGTTGCCAAAGCTTCGCCTTCAATATCTTCGGCGATAATTAGCAGTGGTTGACCGGTGCGGGCGATTTTTTCGAGAACAGGAATTAGTTCTTGAATGGAACTAATTTTTTTGTCGGTAATCAGGATGCGAGCGTTTTCGTACTCAACTTCCATACGATCGCCATTGGTAACGAAATAGGGAGAAAGATAACCCCGATCGTACTGCATCCCTTCGACAACTTCCAATTCTGTGGTCAGAGATTTCGACTCTTCAACGGTAATCACGCCGTCTTTAGTGACTTTTTCCATTGCTTGAAAAATCATGTCACCAACTTCTTCGTCGTTACCGGCGGAGACAGTGGCGACTTGGGCGATAGCTGCGCCTTCGACGGGTTTGGCTAATTTCTCAATTTCCAGAACCAAATGGGCGATCGTTTTTTCAATTCCCCGGCGCAGGGCGACTGGATTCGCGCCCGCAGCGACATTCTTCATGCCTTCGCGAATGAGGGATTGAGCTAAAACCGTGGCGGTTGTGGTGCCGTCCCCTGCAATATCTTTGGTTTTGGAGGCTACTTCTTGAATTAAGCGAGCGCCAGTATTTTCTAGGGGGTCTTCGAGTTCGATATCCCGGGCAACGGTGATACCGTCGTTAACGATTTGGGGAGCACCGAACTTCTTTTCCAAAAGGACGTTCCGTCCTTTCGGGCCCAAGGTAATGCGGACGGCATCGGCGAGTTGATTGACGCCGCGTTCTAGGGCCCGCCGAGATTTGTCGCTAAATGAAACTATTTTGACCATGTTTTATCTCCTGTCGCTTCCTTAGCAAATTTAGCACTCTCTGGGCCTGAGTGCTAAGTTGATCGAACTTTCGCCACAAATTCTCTAGGACTTATGCTGCGGGGGCAAAGTGCAACATCAGCACCCTACAAATAGTGTCTGTGCGTATGTCCTGAGTTTTTTAGGAATGGGCTTTCCGGCTCGTTTCACAAGAAAATTGCATTTTTGTCGAACAGGCCGGAAAGCCTGTTCTTGAGAATGTGCCAGATCTGAGGTCGATCGAACTTCGATCGCAAATTCTGAAAACTATCCCGAAACCTGTTTCTGTTCAATAGCTTGTTGAAACAGCGCAATTAATTTTTTGCTTCCAAATCAATATTGTGTTGTCGAGCAACTCTTTCGGCTCCAGCTTTCCCCATCTCTTCCAGCTTTTCTAAAGGTGCTTGCAATGCCGCACCCATGGCAATCGCCAATGTTTCTGCTGAACCGGGGGGAACTAACCAACCACAAACACCAGGTTCTACCAACTCCGGAATACCAGCAACATAGGTGCTAATTACGGGTCGATTGAGAGCGAGAGCTTCCATAATTACTACTGGTAAACCTTCAGCAAAACTCGGCAATACCATTGCCCGCGCAGCTAAAAGTTGTTCTCGAACTTGCTCGCTGCTAGCCCAGCCAGTAATTTCAATATGTTTTTGCAGTCCGTACTCTGCAATCTGCTTTTCAATATCCGATCGCAGCGGCCCATCTCCGACAAATACCAACTTAAAATCTAACCCTTCAACTGCTAGCAAATGAGCAGCTTCTAGCAATAACAAATGACCTTTTTGTTCGCTGAGTCTACCAATGCAAACTAATCGCGGTGCTGCGGGAATGGGGACGTGAGGATGAACTAAAAATGCTGCATCCACACCGCAGTGGATGACGTGAATTTTTGACCACAAAGAGCGATCGCACCAACGAAAAATCTGACTTTTACCAAAGGAACTGACTGCTGCAACAAAGGTCGATCGTTTAATTTTTTCTTCTAAAGCCAGAAGTGTAGCTTTATCAAATTCTTCAGGGCCGTGAACGGTGAAACTATAAGTAGGGCCGCCAAGCACGCGACACAACATGGCTACAGTTGTTGAATTTGTACCGAAGTGAGCGTGAACGTGTGCTATTTCCTGTTCGGAAAACCAATTTAAAACCACGCAAGCTTCTGCTAAATAAGCTAGATGAAGGATCGTGCCTCGATCGGAATGCCAGCCAACTTTAAATGTTAACCGCAAAGCTTCGAGGAATTTGACTGGTCGGGTAATAGCAACGCGGAGTAAACTTGATACTAAACCCTGTATGCCAATACCTAAGATTACTTTAGTTAATTCTTGCTCTAGTTTGTCTGCACCATCAACGAGTTCTGACTCGCAAGAGCGGATCGAAAAACGTGCGACTTTCAGGCCACAAGTTTCGACTGCTGCTACTTCTCTGCGGACGAAACTGTGGCTGACTTTGGGATATTGGTTAACTAAATAAGCAATTCTCATGAACAGGTAGAAAATTATAGGGTAAAACTTAAGATAATTTTAGCCTCGAATTGATAAAAGTCAAGAATTAAACATAAAATGCGATCGAACTTTGATACTTGATTGCGATTCGCAGATTCGGCCAAAAACTCGGTTTCTTGGTCGGAGTGCGCCGCGGAAGTCGGTAATCCTTTGCAATAAGTCAGAGTAGTCATAACTTTAATGCTACCTCCCTCAATTCTTCTACTATCTTTTTATTTTTCTGGCTTCTGCTCCCATAGAGTCTTGCAGAAAATACTGTAATAATTTCTAATACATCTGCCGCCAAGTCTTCCTCGAATGTACTCTCATCAGAGCGATTGATAATTATCACTTCCGTTCCAAAATTCTCACAGAGTGTAAAAATTAAATCAGAACCAAATCTTAGAAGTCGATCCTTATGCGTTAAAACTAACCTTTCCACTTGGTAACTGGTAATTAGTTTGATTAATCGAATCAGTCCTTTCTTCTTGTAGTTCATGCCACTGCCGAGGTCTTGAATAATCTCAAATTCCCATCCATGTTTGGCGCAGTAACTTTCCAAGACTAAAACTTGTCTCTTGAGATCGTCTTTTTGGTCGTGACTGGATACTCTGGCATAACCAACTGTTAATTCATTACTAGATCTGTTGCCAATTAACTCAGCAATATCGTATCTGCGATGACCGCCAGCAGTACGAGTTGATTTGATTTTGCCATCAATCTCCCATCGATGTAAGGTTTTGACCGTTACACCCAATAGAGTAGCTGCTTCTTGAGGAGTTAAACTAGACATCGGATCATTATATCATATTAAATGTCTAGTTATGTCATGAATTTTCAATTAAGTTTAGTGAACTACCCACACTTGGTGTAGGAGTATGTCACTTAAAATACAGTAATGATTGGTTGTCGATCGACCAAAAAGCTAGTTAAACTGTCCAAAAGGATGCTATTGCCTCCGCCACTAAGTGTATTTACAGTGATTTTAGATTTTTTAGCAATCTAAAATCTAAAATCTAAAATCTACAATCGAATAGAGTCAACTTCAATGAATCTAGCCCGCAGACGCTTTTCTAAGTTACAGACAGCCCTGTTCAATGGGGCACTCGCCACAACTGCTTCTATATCTTTACTTGCACCCGGACTGATTCAATCAGTCCGGGCCGAGCTTCAAGATAGCCCGAAAGCAGTTTTGGACGAAGCTTGGCAAATTGTGAACCGAGAGTATGTCGATGGAAGCTTTAACAAGAGTGATTGGCAAGCTGCGCGCCAAGACTTGTTGAGCAAAAACTACGCCTCTCGCGAAGCAGCCTATACCGCTCTCCGCAAAGCCCTGGAAAAGTTAAATGACCCCTACACGCGCTTCATGGACCCAAAGCAGTACGAAGCGCTGACAAATCAAACCTCTGGGGAACTGACAGGGGTGGGCATGAGGCTCGAACAGGACGAGAAAACTAAAGTCATTACAGTTGCCGAGCCGATGGAGAATTCTCCAGCCATAAAAGCAGGCATTCAAGCGGGCGATAAAATTTTGGTGATTGACGGCAAAAAAACTGAAGGTATGACTGTCTCAGATGCCGCTCAGATGATTCGTGGCGCCGAAAACACGAAAGTTACGCTGCGAATTGCTCGTGAGGGCAAGAGCGAGTTTGACATAACCTTGACTAGGGCAAGAATTGAGGTAGCAGCCGTTCGCTATAGCCTCAAAAATGAAGCTGGTAAGAAAGTCGGTTACATCCGCTTGCAAGAGTTTAGCTCCCACGCAGGCGAACAAATGCAAGCGGCGATTAAAAAGCTCTCGGATCAGAAAGCGGATGCTTTCGTGTTGGATTTGCGCGGCAATCCCGGCGGGTTGCTGCGAGTCAGCATTGATATCGCGCGGATGTGGATGAATACAGGGGCGATTGTCCGTACAGTCGATAGAGCTGGAGATTCTCAGGAAATGCGGGCAAATCGCACTGCGATTACTGACAAACCTTTGGTGGTGCTAGTGGACGACAATTCTGCGAGTGCTAGCGAGATTTTGGCAGGTGCTCTCAAGGACAATAAGCGCGCTACTGTGATGGGCGGTCAAACTTTTGGCAAAGCTTTAGTACAGTCAGTGCATTCTTTGTCTGACGGTTCGGGGTTGGCAGTGACGATCGCTCACTACTATACTCCCAACGGTACTGATATCAGCCACAAGGGCGTTACTCCTGATGTCAAAGTCGATGTTAGCGACGAACAAAAGCTGAAATTAGCCAACAAACCAATGCTAGTTGGTACTAAGGACGATCCTTGCTACGCGCAGGCAATCGCACTTTTGAAAACTAGTGCTTCGTCCACTCGTCCCGTCGCTGCGAAGGAAGCTGTTGTTCCTAAGAAGTAGGTAAACTACCCACCACCAATTGCTAAAAGCAATATGGTGGGGGCTTTAAAAGCGAGCGAGTTTACCCGACTAAGTACCTTGAGTACTACGATTTTTAGGTCATCTTACCTACAAATACGCAGCCAGT
>JAAUPI010000035.1 GCA_012035135.1 Microcoleus sp. CSU_2_2 | reverse complement strand
GTCCTCTTTCTTTCCCCCGTTATCAACGATTACATCAAAAAGATCGATCGATAATTTGGCGTAGGGAAACGGCATTGCCGTGTCCTCTTTCTTTCCCCCGTTATCAACGATTACATCAAAAAGATCGATCGATAATAACGATTACATCCGATCCGATCGATATTACCCATTACCCGAAATCAGGACACGGCAGTGCCGTTTCCCTACAATCAACTATTTTTTACTAGGTGGAATTTTCTCAATACTAATCAGCGCCTCCATCACAGACTCGACAATCGGCGCCGCCACCGTCCCCCCCGAACCTCCCTCAGGTTCATCAATTACCGCCAGCACCACATACCGAGGTGCTTCCACAGGCATAATCCCCACAAAACTAGTAATTATCGCCTTCTTAGAATAACCGCCTCCAGCATTAGCTTTTTGAGCAGTACCCGTTTTCCCAGCAATCCGATACCCAGGGATTTGTGCAGCTTTCCCCGTACCTCCATCAACTACAGTTTCCATCATTTCTAAAACTTGCTTAGTAGTTTCCGGCGAAAAAACTTGCCTCGATACACTTCTCGGAAGTTTCCAATAAGCTTGACCTTCCCGATCAAAAAGTCCCCGCACAACGTGAGGAGTTACTAACTTGCCCCCGTTGGCCAAAGCCCCGTTAAGTTGCACCAACTGGATCGGAGTTATGGAAAAACCCTGACCAAAAGCAGTAGTAGCAACTTCCACACGAGAATTAATAAATTGCTCTCGCTTTTTGAGCTGGCTAGTTACTTCAAAAGGCAAATCTGTTCCCGTAGTTTGTCCTAGTCCGAGTTTTTCTAGAGCTTGGTAGTACAGAGAAGATTTCATTGTTCTCATGATGTGTACCATGCCTACGTTGCTAGAATGTTTCAAAATCTGAGTGACAGTTGAAGGGCCGCGAGCACCTGCTTGTTTGTAATCAGAATTACTGATAGTCCAGGTATCCATGTAAAGACGACCTTCATCGTTAAACACACTATCAGATTTGATAGTACCAGCTTCTAGGGCGATCGCCACATTAATCGCTTTAAAAGTCGAACCCGGTTCGTAAACATCGGTTACAGCCCAATTTTTATAGCGTTCCAAACCAAAATCAAAATACTTATTCGGGTCATAAGAAGGTTCCGCCACCATCGATAGCAACTCCCCGTTACGGGCATCCATGACAATCACCGTGCCTCGCTTCGCCCCGTGTTTCTCCATTTTTTCCTTGAGAGCAATCCGGGCCGCGCGCTGTAAACGGCTGTCGATTGTCAATTGCAATTTCAAGTCATCAAACTGGACAAATCCCGCCGACAGTCCATCGGGTAGCCAATGACCGTCGATCGACCTGCTAAATTGAATCGACGGCATCGATCGTTCCAGCAAATTTTGTTGGCTGTATTCTACCCCCGCTTGCCCTTTGCGATCCCCATCGACATAACCGAGGATATCCGCCGCCAACTCCTGCTGCGGGTAAAAACGCTGCTGCTGTCGCACCAACTCCAAACCGTCAACCGGACTGTATTTAATTTGCATCCCCGCGACTCGATCGGCAACTTCCTGAGGCAGCCAATCAGCAATGATAATCCCGCTTTCAGCAAGATTGAACTTTTGCAGCAATTCAGTTTCCGGCGTATTGCCCGCACTCGCTTTGATGGGAAGCAGGGGAGCCAATGAGGCCGCAATTTCAGCCTTAGTGTGGTGAAATAACTTCGGGTGAGCGTAGAGCGTGTACACCTGTCGATCGATCGCCAAAACATTCCCACTGCGGTCAATTATCGGGCGTCTCGGCACAAACGGCTTCGTTTTCTGAGTTTGCTGTTGCTCGGCCTGTTTTCGCAACGCTGGAGCTCGCGTCACTTGCAAATAAAACAAATTCACTGCCAACCCCAGCCCGCCCAGCATCAACACCGCCCACACAGCCCACAAGCGGAACTTACTGCGTTTTAAGCGCTCCGCCGGTGGCCGAGGAAAAGGTGGAGTTGGCTCTTGAGGCTGTCTGCTAGCAGAATCCGAAACAGAGCGTTTAGTTTGTTTATCCCACAAGCTGCGAGCGTCCGGCAGTTTTGGGCGTTTGAAGTTCGATCTATAGCGGTCAAAACGGGGGTCGTAGCTCATAATTCAGAAGAAGGAAGAAGGTTTGAAATACTAATTATCGACTTCCCATGCCCATGCCCCATGTCCCATGCCCGCTTTCCCGATCAATAGCCCAAAGGAGTTTTAACAGCATCTCGATTCGCGACATCGGGTTCCGAGTTTGGTGGCTGAGTCCCAGCGGGCGATCGACTTTCTGGAAGTGGCTGCAAGAAAATTGGAGCAGCCGGATTTTGCGGTGCCAAACCCGTTTCGGGATTTTCGGCCTCTTTAGCTAGTTGATGTTTCAAGACTTCGCTAGCCGCACTCAACTGCTGTTCGCGGAGGCGCAGAGTTTCCAGTTTTTGATACTCTTGACTCCAGCGCTGCTCGCCGTAAACAGTCAAGCCGTAGAGACTCAAAGCTGTACCCAATAGCAGTACAACCATAACTGAAGAGGCTTGCTGCACCCGCAGGAGCGATCGCAGCCACATAGGCTGCAAAGTCCGATCGGGCAAGACTTTGAGAACGGATGCTGACTGGCCGGGCTCAGTTAGTGCCTGTTCGGCTGCCGAGTAGTCGGGCAGTACCGGCCCAGTACGAGCCCGCCTCGCTCGGGAAATGGGAGTAACTTTGCTGTTGGCGGGCCCTACAGCGGGCTTGCGGGCAGCTCGGGAGCGGCGAGAATCCGCAGATCTGATAGCAGCAGTCATAGAGTTCACCAATACTTACAGTGTGGCAGCTTCGGCTCGATCGAGATTTTGAGTTTTTTTAGCGATCGCGAATTGTGGCAATCTCTGTTCGATCGGTTATCCTTACCAAAGATACCTCACAAACCAACCAAACCATCCTACCACGGGTCTTTTTGACTTCAGGATTTGCAAAAAACAGCAAATTTTTGCCGGTGAGGATGCTGGTAGTGAATATGGGCAATTAGAACCCTCTATTTGATGGGGAGAGCCTGCTAATGTCTGGAAGTGCCGACACCCCAGCACCGCAGGCAGGAAACCTCAAAACGAGAGTGGGTGTGAGACGATCGGAAAACTGGGTTTAAAACCCCGTCATCAGCTTGACGGCTTTTCTGAATCTGCTGCCCAATCCTGTGGTCTAATGTAGAAGAGTTGGGATAGGGCATTGCCACGACTCTAAATCGACAGGTCGGGCGAGTCAGACTACCCAAAGTAGCATCACCCAAGGTCGTGTCAAAAATCACCGCATTTTTAGGGCGGTGAGTATGTCAAGTGACTAAATGCAGTATTGTAATCAACGAGCGAATAGTCGATCTATTCGTGTCAGCATTAGTTCTCAAGTACACTATTCCCTTCCTTTGCGATGGGTTTTCAATGTTAAGGAGTGTTTATGAACAAGGGATTGATTCGTTTGACTTTGGTACTAGGCTTGGCTGCCACTCTGGGCGCCTGTGCTGGTGAGACTGGTGGTGGCACCAGTAGCCCATCCCCAGGCGGTGCTGGCGGTGGCACTACTCCTCCTCCTCCTGTTTCTTCTCCAGCAACCAAGGAATCTCCTAAGGCTTCTCCAGGAGCTGAGAAGTCTCCGGCAGGTGGCACAGCTTCTCCTTCTCCGAAAAAGTCTCCCTAATTAAGGAGCTCGCGGAGTGCTCGCCCAATGGGCCTAGCCTGTGGCTAAAAAATGGTTCGCTCCTCGCATTTTTAGCTCCCATTAGTCTGGGCCTCAAGTTGGGTGTTAGTAGTTGTCTGATGCTGTTACTACTTCAGTACGTCCATTTCAGATTGCTTCGACATCAGGCAGAGTTTCGCCCAAAATTATGCCTGTAAACTATAAGGGGCCGACCCCCTAGGATGAAGCAAGAAATAAACATCAACTTACAAATCGTCAAGTTTGAGTAAGTTTCCAAGAACGGGATGCCCTTGTAAGCGAATCGTAAGCGGACTTTGTGGCAGTCAAGGCTATGTCTTGAGCGTGGCATATCTTGTTGCTGCCACGCTGCTGATTCCTTGAGTTTTGATTTCTCAATACCCGCAGGAGTATCCTTGGCTGTTCGATCGAATTGCCCAAATTTACCAAAGTTGCGGGGAAGCACTGCCTCCAGCATGTGAAACTGCACCCGCCACTTGCTCGCTGGGACGTGAAAATTTAAGCTATTAATGATTCTTAATACTTAGCTGCTATCGACTCCGCTCTTTGAAAAAGAGTCTTTAATATCACACAGTTAAGAAAAAGTCAAGGATATTTTGAGAAAAATATAAATTTTTCAAGTTGTTTTGATATTTCTATACTTAGATGTTAGGAACAAAACCCCAGCTAGGCTACGGGTAAGCAAATTTTTTGCCGGCTGTCTGGGATTGAGCGCGCGCAGCAACCCAGACAGGCAAATTTATGTTAATCAGTAGTACGATTAACGATAAAAATTGTATGGAAATGTAAAGTAACGCGCAGCTTTAGGTTCGGAAAGCCATTTTAGTGAAAGATTCAGGTAGGTAGTTTTATGCCCGCGACCGTCCCATTTGAACAGATTGACCGGATTGTGGGGAATCAGCACCACGATCCATTTGAAGTGCTTGGCCCCCACTCGATCGAACACAACGGCCAAAAAATCTGGGCCGTGCGAGCTTATCTACCGAATGCGGAGGCGGTATCGGTAGTTTTGCCAGAGGCGAGGGCTGAATATTCAATGAAATCAGTGCATCACCCTCACTTTTTTGAATGCACGATCGAAACCCCAGAATTAGCCAACTATCAACTGCGGGTCAAAGAAGGGGAACACGAGCGCTTTATCTACGATCCCTACGCTTTTCGATCGCCCAAACTCACAGAATTCGACCTTCACCTATTCTCAGAAGGCAATCACCACCGGATCTACGAAAAACTGGGGGCACACCTCACCGAAGTAGACGGCATCACAGGAGTGTATTTTGCAGTTTGGGCTCCGAATGCTCGCAACGTTTCAGTTTTAGGGGATTTCAACTATTGGGATGGTCGCAAACATCAAATGCGGAAATCCCAAAACGGCATCTGGGAACTATTTATTCCGGGACTTGGGGCCGGAACTCACTACAAATACGAAGTCAAAAACCAAGACGGACATCCCTACGAAAAGTCCGACCCTTATGGTTTTCAGCAAGAGGTGCGACCAAAAACAGCTTCAATTGTCACCGACTTAGATACCTACACTTGGCACGACAGCGCTTGGATAGAACAGCGGCGACACACTGACCAACTGACGCAGCCGATTTCAGTTTACGAATGCCACATGGGTTCTTGGCTGCACGCCAGTGCTAGCGAACCCGCCATGCTGCCAAATGGAGAAATAGAACCAGCAGTGCAGGTTTCGGAATTAAACCCTGGGGCGCGCTTTCTGACTTACCGGGAATTGGCCGATCGAATGATCCCATATGTCAAGGATTTGGGATATACCCACATCGAAATGCTACCCGTGGCAGAACATCCTTTCGACGGTTCTTGGGGATATCAAGTAACGGGCTATTTCGCCCCAACTTCTCGCTACGGCAAACCGGAAGATTTGATGTATTTTGTTGACCAATGTCATGCCGCTGGCATTGGTGTACTGGTGGACTGGGTACCAGGACATTTCCCGAAAGACGGCCACGGTTTGGCTTTCTTTGACGGGACTCACTTGTACGAACACGCCGATCCCCGTAAGGGCGAACACAAGGAGTGGGGAACCCTGGTATTTAACTACGGCCGCAACGAGGTGCGGAATTTCTTAGTAGCAAATGCTTTGTTCTGGTTTGACAAGTACCACATCGACGGAATTCGGGTCGATGCAGTGGCTTCGATGCTGTATTTGGATTACTGTCGCGAACCCGGAGAATGGCTGACTAACCAATACGGAGGCCGCGAAAATATTGAGGCGGCGGATTTTCTGCGACAGGCGAATCACGTAATTTTTAGCTACTTCCCTGGTGCACTGTCGATAGCGGAAGAATCTACCTCTTGGCCGATGGTGTCTTGGCCAACTTATGTAGGGGGTTTGGGCTTCAACCTGAAGTGGAACATGGGCTGGATGCACGATATGCTCGACTACTACCACATGGACCCGTGGTTCCGCCAGTTTCACCAGAACAACATAACTTTCAGTATGTGGTACAACCACAGCGAGAATTTTATGCTAGCCCTGTCCCACGATGAGGTAGTTCACGGCAAGAGTCACATCATTGGAAAAATGCCTGGGGACGAATGGCAAAAGTTTGCAAACGTGCGCTGTTTGTTTACTTTTATGTTTGCTCATCCCGGCAAGAAAACCATGTTTATGGGGATGGAGTTCGGCCAGTGGCAAGAGTGGAATGTTTGGGGAGATTTGGAATGGAATTTGCTGCAATTTGAGCCCCACCAAAAGTTGAAGCTGTTTTTTAAGGATTTGAACAATTTATACCGCAGCGAAACGGCACTTTACAGTCAAGATTTTGCTGAGGAAGGGTTTGATTGGATTGATTGTAGCGATAATCGGCACAGTGTTGTGGCGTTTGTGCGTCGATCGAAAGATGGAGAAGAGTTTGTGGTGACGGTTTGCAATTTTACGCCGCAGCCGCATTCTCACTATCGGGTAGGAGTGCCGGAACCGGGTTTCTATACGGAGTTATTTAATAGCGACGCGCGGGAGTACGGTGGCAGCAATATGGGGAATTTGGGAGGCAAATGGACTGATGAGTGGTGGTTCCACAATAGTTCTTATTCGATCGATTTGTGTTTGCCACCTTTGGGGGTGTTAATTTTGAAGATCGATCGGGCAAAAACAGCGGCGCGTGACTCTCAATAGTTTTCAGATTACCGCAGGAGTACGAACAACGCTTCGTTGCAAGTAAGTTTTGAGTAGGGTATTCAGAAACCCGGTTTCTTAAAGAAACCGGGTTTCTAGGTTTTATTAAGAACTAATAACTAATAACTAATAACTAATAACTACTGACTACTGACTACTTTTACTACTTCAGAAATAGACTGTTCCTCCGCTGCATCTAAATTTGGCAATGGCATATGCTTCATTTCCCAAACTTTGAGCAAAATTAGATATTCGTAAAAAGCTTGCAGCGTGCACCAAGCTAATCCTGCTTGACCGTCGAGATATCCACCTAGTAAAATATACATATAGAAAAAGCGCACGACTGGTCGCAAAGGCAAACGTAAAGAAAAATCTTTCAAAGCGCGGCGCCTTTCCACTTCCGAGGCCCCAAACAATAAACCCCACCAGTTTACTTGACCCGCTTCTAATTGACGGAGGGTTTCCGCCGCCTCGTCAGTCGAGTAGCGGTTGTGCTTTTCAATCCAGCGCGAAAGACCTTTGCTGCAAGTATAGTGAGGGTAGGTTTCCTTCAGGAAGTGAGTTGGCCCGTTACAGACTTCCCGTTCGGTGTGACCGTAGTCGGTAAACCACACTTGGTCTTTACGAAATAGTCGCATTTGATAGCGAGGATATTGAGTGCTGCGTCGAATCCAGCGACCCATAAATATTACTTTTTCTGCTACATAATAGCCAATATATTGTTGACTTTCGATCGCCTCCAAGCATTCGGCAAATAGTGCTGGCGTCATCCGCTCGTCAGCTTCCAGGATGTAAACCCATTCGTGCTTGCACGGGACTTCTTTGAGCATCCAAGTTCGCTGGCGTCCGTGAGTTTCAAAGGAATGTTGCACTATTTGTACGGGATAGTTTCGGACAATTTCAACGGTGCGATCGGTACTGACAGAATCAACCACAATGATATCGTCTGACAGTAACGCCGATTCAATGCAGGCGGCGATATCAATCTCTTCGTTGTAAGTCAGAATATAAATAGAGAACATTCCCAGCTTTCAGTAAGGGCAAACTATTGGGCAAGTAAAGTATTTCTCAGGGATGTCTCGACCGGCCTGTGCCGGGAGCGCGCAGATCAAGCTTTGCGGCGACCGAACCGCAGAATTCCGATACTTCTCAATCCAGTCCAACCAACAGTAATGTAGCCGATCGCTAATAATAAACTGCTGATGCCCGTCTGCAAACTAGAATTTCTCGATCGAGTTCTCAACTCCTTATCTTTTTGTTGTTTGCGGGTGCGAATCTCGCTCCGAGCTTGATTTGGCAGTTCTTGGGCTTGCTGTTCGAGAAATTTGTCGAGAGCTTTCGGATCGTTTTTAGACTGTTCGAGCACAGCTTTTAATTCCTTGGGAACATCTGGACTCTTGAGTGCTTGTTGCAGCTTCCCTTCATCTTGCAGCAGCCCCGATATCTGGCTGCGACGCTGGTTTTTGAGTTGTTCTATCTGGGCTTTGAACTGATCACTTTTAATTTGTGCCTCAAGTTGACTTTCCGCTTGTCCGGCTTCCTGATCGACTTGAGCCAGAGTGTCCTTGAGTTCCAAACGAGTATTGTTGAGGTGAACGGGAACCACCAACAGGTAAATTAGCCCTAACAAGCTGGAAATCAACAGCGCCCAGAATCGCAAGTCAAGCCAAAAATTGCGTCGCTCAACAGAGACTCCAGTGCTGCTGTCCACCCAAAAGCCAGTCAAAAGCAGAGCTATACCCATTAAAGGAATAATGCCCCGGTCAACTATTTGAGTTGCAGCAGCCAACTGCCAGCCTCGATTGAGAATGTCGGACGTTTCTCCCGGCAGTGACAGAACAATGCAGTCAAGCAAGGCAGAGAGAATCAATATAATCCCAACTACTTTCAGAGTTCGAGCTGCTACAGAAGAAAATTGACGGCTATTAGTTGTTTTCATAGAAATACTCGGTAAGTGGGAAACTCAGTCACAAAGCGTGCTAAGAGGGAAACGACACGAAGGATTTTAATCAAGAGTGAATCTTTCGTACAATCGACTCACACACTTTGACCTTAAAGGGGGTAGTTGACTTGATTCTGTTTTTTTAACGAATTAAGTCATTTTCTACCAAAATAACTCGTTCGGGTACCCGCTTTGACTTTCCCTGCGTTTTCATGGCTAAGGTTTGGTGTTGGTTGGGCGGAGTTTCTGCAAAAGTATGCAGAGTTTGGTTGGGGAAGCTGCGCGATCCTGCCCTTGGCTGTGAAGCTTTTTCAAGATAGCGTGCAGCTTAGGCCACAATCAAATGCTGGCTTGGTCGGAGTCTGAGGAATGCAGCGCACAGAGGATTTCGGCACGCTAGGGCCTCAGGTTGTAACTAGCTCGACTCTTGGGCTGTGTCAAAAATAACTGGCACAGGTGGATAATATCTAGGTTGGTGTTACCCCCTACGCGTTCTACTCCCAGAACGAATGCTGCCAGTGACGATCGAACTAAATCCCCTGTCTTATACTAATTGATATAAGAGAGAGCTGGAATAAATAATTATTTCTCAATTTTTTTAATATTAAATTATCAAAGGAAGAAGAAAGAAGGAAGAGGGAAGAAGAACAAATAATTAATAACTACTAACTAGTAACTTGAGTTTTAATTTGTAACTTGGGAAGGTGCAAGAAAAGCGCATTCTTGGTAGGATGATTCATCCCTGTTTCAACTCGCTGGTACTGACAATAATGATTTCTGGTGTTTACACGTTGAGAGAACTCGAACTAACGATCGCATCCGATCCGGATCGGTGGCGTCCGATCGTATTTACCAACGGTTGCTTCGATATCCTGCACGCAGGTCACGTCCGCTATTTGCAGGCCGCAAAAAGCTTGGGACGATCGCTCGTGGTGGGGTTAAATAGTGATGCGAGCGTGCAAGCCATCAAACCTCAGCAGCCGGGATTCCCGCCTCGCCCGATCGTACCAGAAAATCAACGAGCCGAAGTGCTAGCCGCCCTCAAAGCAGTAGACGCAGTAGTAATTTTTTCCGATAGTACGGCAACTCAACTGATAAGTATCCTCAAGCCAGATATATATGTTAAAGGAGGCGACTATCAACGGTCAACACTGCCGGAAGCACCTGCCGTTCAAGCAGTAGGTGGCAAGATTTCCTTGATCGAAATAGAAGTTCCGAGTTCTACCAGTGCGATCGTTAAACGTATTTTGCAGCTAGGCTCTCACCCCTGAGCGCAAATAGCAAACTATAAGTTACACTCAGATGTTATCCAGTCATCCGATTTGAAATTTTAGATTTGAGATTTTAGATTCAAGAGTTGAACCCACAGGAGATAATTTAAATGGAACTTACAAGCAATAACACAATTGCGGAAATCTTAGAAAGAAACAAAACAGAGCTACTAGCAGAATGGCTTAAAGAACTGCAAAATTCCGGACTACGACGAGACGACTTAATGAGGGCAAAAGAATTGCGATCGGAGTGTCAAGAATTCTTGCAATTGCTCCACGTTGCATCGCGGCACGGTAACTTTAGCGATATCCAGACTCCAGAGTGGGAAAATATGCGGCTGCTGCTAGCAGCAGTTTCCCGATCGCGCGTTCAGATGGGCTTTACTCCCTCAGAAATAGCAAGTTTTATTTTATGTTTCAAAAAGCCATTGTTCGATCGACTTTGCCGAGAACTGACAGAAAACCGCGATGCACTTGTCGAACAACTTTGGCTGTCTACTAGCTTGTTAGATCAATTAGGGCTTTGGGTGACAGAAATCTTTCTCAAAGCTCGCGAGGAAGTTATCGAGCGCCAGCAACAAGAAATGCTGGAATTGTCAACACCTGTAGTCAAACTTTGGGGAGGCATTCTCGCCCTGCCAATGATCGGCACTCTCGACAGCGCCCGCACTCAAATTGTCATGGAAACTCTGTTGCAGGAAATCATGGAAACCGGCTCGGAATTTGCAATTTTAGATATTACAGGCGTGCCAACAGTCGATACTTTAGTCGCTCAGCACTTATTGAAAACTGTGGCTGCCGCTCGTTTAATGGGTACGGAGTGCATCATCAGTGGCATTCGCCCGCAAATAGCTCAAACCATAGTTCATTTGGGAGTAGACTTGCAGGATATTCTGACCAAAGCTACTTTGGCAGATGCTTTTAAAGTTGCTTTGCAGCGCCAAGGTTTAACAATAAAAAATATTAATGATGAAAAATAAAAAATCTAGCCTTTCTCTGATATTCGAGAATGAAACCGCCCTGCCCCCAAGGGCGGAATGGGGGAATTGGGTAATGGGGGAATCTATCTAGATGTACCTCACTTTTATTCGGGTTATGCAACTGTCAACTGCCTGCCCGCTCGCGTAGTCGAAGAGTCAACAGTTCGGCAAGCTCACTGCAAGCTGTCAACTGCCTGCCCGCTCGGGTAGTCGAAGGGTCAACTGTCAATTGCTATAGGTGAGTAGATGGAACGAATACCGATACTTAAAATGGGAGAATTTCTCCTAGTAACTATTCAAGTAGATATGCACGATCGCTTGGCAATGACTCTGCAAGATGATTTGACAAACCGCATCGTCGAAACCGGAGTGAAAGGTGTTTTAATAGAAATTTCTTCCCTAGAAATAGTAGATTCTTTTATCGGTCGTATCCTCAGCAACATCGCCACCATGTCGCGAATTTTAGATGCGGAAACGGTTGTGGTTGGGATGCAACCAGCAGTTGCAATTACGCTAGTAGAATTGGGGCTTTCGCTGACAGGAGTTCGCACCGCTTTGAACGTGGAAAAGGGGATGAAACTGCTGCGGACATCCTTGGGTTTGTCTGCGGAGGAGAGCAGCAACCATGTCAAAACGTGAGACACTAGAAATTCGATCGTCAGCAGATATAGTTCACGTGCGACAGCAAGTGCGAACTTGGGCTGTAGAAATAGGATTCGGTTTAGTAGACCAAACAAAAATCGTTACCGCAGCCAGCGAACTGGCCCGCAATACTGTAGACTACGGTAAAGGGGGGACTGTGATTCTCGAAACACTTCAATCAGGTAGTCGTAAAGGGCTGCGGCTAGTATTTGAAGACAAAGGGCCGGGAATTACAGACATCAAATTGGCAATGACTGATGGCTATACTTCGGGTCAAGGTTTGGGTTTGGGACTCAGCGGATCGAAGCGTCTGATGCACGAATTTGAAATTATTTCCAAAGTTGGTAAGGGTACGAAAATTACGATCGTCCGATGGAAATGAAGAAGAAGTCAGGTAGAGTGTAGGTATGTTAGGCGATCGCGTAGTGGCGGCTTCCGGATCGCTTGATGGTTTTTTCTCGCTCGATCGCGATGAGTCGGCGTTATCGTTAGCTTCTCTTTTGCTTTAAAAGCTTTATATTTATAATTAAAGCCGTCCTATAAGAACGGGCTTTTAAACCCAATTTGTTGGTAATAATAACTAACAGTCAACTGTCAATAGACAACTTCAACTGTTAACAGTTGACAGCCAACAGTCAACAGCCATAAAAAATGAGAAATTCCATCGCCCTACCGATTACAGAAGAAAGTCAAGTTGGAGAAGCGCGACGAATAGCAGTCGCGCTCGCTACCGAAATCGGATTTAGCGAAACTGACTGCGGTAAAGTCGCTATTGTCGCCACCGAAGCAGCAAAAAACACGATCAAGCACGCTTGTGAAGGAGAACTTCTGTTGCGAGCATTAAAAACTGTCGGGGAATATAGCATTGAAATAGTAGCACTCGATCGAGGGCCGGGAATGGCAAATGTCGGACAGTGCCTGCAAGACGGCTTTTCTACAGCGGGAACCCCCGGAACAGGACTTGGGGCAATTAAACGCCTATCTGCTTTTTTTGATATTCATTCTGTACAGAAACTGGGTACAGCCGTATTAGCACGGCTGGAACCGGATCAAAATCGTCGTGAACCCCCTTCAAATAGAAATTATTTAGAAAATGGGGTTGTCCACTTGC
Organism: Microcoleus sp. CSU_2_2; assembly: GCA_012035135.1. GTDB lineage: Bacteria > Cyanobacteriota > Cyanobacteriia > Cyanobacteriales > Microcoleaceae > Microcoleus. The sequence continues at coordinate 20,340 of JAAUPI010000035.1, read as the reverse complement.
CTAAAGTAGGAGAGACAATTTCCGGCGATTCCTGGGCAGCAGAAAACCAGGTTGACAAAGACTTAATTTTAGTAGCAGATGGATTAGGTTACGGTGTGTTGGCGGCGGAAGCGTCGCGGGAAGCAGTGCGAGTGTTTCAGAAGAATGCTAAACTCGGCCCAAAGGCAATTTTAGAGAAAGCCCACCCTGCTTTAAAAAATACGCGAGGAGTGGCCGCAGCGATCGCCCAAATCGATCGTACTCAACAAACAGTCCGCTTTGCCGGAGTTGGCAATATCTCCGGTGTAATTGTCACAAATACCCAGACCCGCAGCATGGTTTCCTACAATGGCACTATTGGGCATATGATGCGAAAAGTGGAAGAATTCGTTTATCCTTGGTCGCAGAAGTCCTTATTAATCATGCACTCCGATGGTTTGGCGACGCAGTGGGATTTAAACCGCTATCCTGGTTTAGTCACTAGACATCCGACTTTAATTGCAGCCGTGCTCTATCGAGACTTCAAACGCACCCGCGACGACATGACAGTTATAGTAGCCAAGATCAGAGAAGCAGCGTGAGTTACCGAATTTTGACGGCGGAAGTCCGCTTTGAACAAGACATCGTACAGGTGCGCCAAAGAGCCCGCCAAATTGCTAACTTGCTGGGATTTGATTCCCAAGAAAAAACCCGTATTACTACAGCAGTTTCCGAAATTGCTCGCAATGCTTTTAAATATGCCGGTGGTGGCAAAGTAGAATTTATTGTCGAAGGGCAATCACCCCAAATTTTTCTGACTCGGATTTCGGACAACGGGCCGGGAATTACCGATTTGTCGGCTGTCTTGGGTGCTGATTTTCGAGTACCTGCTGGGGCAGGAATGGGTTTAGCAGCAGCAAAACGGTTGATGGATCAAGTGCAAATCGATTCGACGCCCGATCGAGGAACTACTGTACAATTAATCAAGCAGTTTTCTAAAAAGATGCCATCGCTGAGTGCGATCGAGTTAAATCAATTAGTTGACAAACTCGCGCGCCAAATTCCCGAAGATCCCTACGCCGAAATTCAGCAACAAAATCAAGAATTGCTAAGCACTTTAGACGAACTTCGCCATCGTCAAGAAGAACTTGTAAAATTAAATCAAGAACTAGCAGATACAAATCGCGGAGTTGTGGCACTTTACGCCGAATTAAACGACAAAGCCGAATCTCTCCGGCGCGTTAGCGAACTCAAAACAAGCTTTTTTTCCAATATGAGTCACGAGTTCCGCACTCCGCTAACTGCAATTCTCAGCATTGCAGAAATATTGTTACACCGCCTCGACGGAGACCTTTCAGTCGAACAGGACAAGCAAATAACTTTGATTCATAAATCCGCTGAGTCTCTGGCAGAAATGGTCAACGACTCGTTAGATTTGGCGAAAGTGGAAGCCGGGAAAGAAACAGTCCGCATTGCTGATTTTGGAGTAGAAGATTTGTTCAGCGCCCTGCGGGGAATGATGCGCCCTTTGCTGGCAAAAAACTCCGCCGTCTCTTTGATTTTTGAAGAGCCGATCGAACTTCCCATTTTAACAACAGACGAAGGGAAAATTTCTCAAATCTTGCGCAATTTTATTTCTAATGCCCTCAAATTTACCGAAGTCGGCGAAGTCCGAGTTACTGCAAAAATCGGTGACAGCGGCACAATTACTTTTTCGGTAACAGACACAGGGATTGGCATTCTCCCAGAAGACCAAACGCGCATTTTTGAAGAATTTGTCCAAGTCGAAAATTCCTTACAAAAGCGGTTCAAAGGTACCGGATTAGGAATGTCACTGTGCAAAAAATTAGCAGAACTCCTTGGGGGGAATATTGGGATGAACAGTTCCCCCGGAGTTGGTTCAACATTTTTCGTCAAATTGCCGATCGTTTATGCCACAGCCACAGAAAAAGATGCGGAAATGTCCAGCCCTCAGCGAGAGCAAATACCATTCCCGATCGCAACTTCTCGATAATGTTGTATGCTTTTTTAAAGTTGGTATAAAATCTAAAATCTAAAATCTAAAATCTAAAATCAGATGACTTTTATCTCCCTTCAATACGCCCAGTTTCTGCTAGTTGTTTTCGTGGCTTACTGGTTGATTCCGCTCAAGTGGTGGCGACTGTTCATCATGCTGGTTGCCAGTCTGATTTTTTATGCTTCGCTGCAAATTTGGTACATTCCTCTGCTGTTAGTCGGTACTCTATTTAATTATGGCTTAGCGATGGCGATCGGCGAACCTTTGGACTGGCGGATTGCTAATGAATCTTGGAATCGTCGCCGCTTGTTGTTGCTGTGGATCGGAATTACTCTAAATGTTTTGCTGCTGCTGGGTTTTAAATACGTGCCTTTTTTCTTGAGTTCGATCGGCACTTTATTGAATTTGCCAGTTGCTTTAGACAGTGCCGATTGGGTGAAAACTCACGTAGTTGCACCGCTGGGATTGAGTTTCTTTAGCTTTGAGTGTATTGCTTATTTAATTGACGTGTATCGAGGAGCTCCGGCTGCGACTTCGCTGCTGCACTTTGCTGCTTACAAACTGTTTTTTCCTAAACTAATTTCTGGTCCGATTACGCGGTATCATAATTTAATCAATCAACTCAAAACGCTACAATTTCCGACGCCCGATCGCATTTCTCAAGGACTTTGGGCGATCGCTTCTGGTGCGGTTAAAAAAGGGCTTGTGGCTGACAACTTGGGAATTTATGTCGATTTAAGTTTTACCAATTTGCAGCGGGCTGGTAGCGAGGATTTATGGCTGGCGACTTTTGCTTACGGGTTGCAACTTTATCTCGATTTTAGCGCTTATGTTGACATAGCGCGGGGCACTTCTCTGCTAATGGGTTGGTACTTGCCACCAAATTTTGATTTCCCTTATTTTACTACCAGCATTGCTGATTTTTGGCGTCGCTGGCACATGACTTTGGGAGATTGGCTGCGGAATTATTTGTATTTTCCTTTGGGAGGTTCGCGGGTTGGCTTGTGGCGCACTTGTCTGAATTTATTTATCGTCATGTTAATTGCCGGAATTTGGCATGGTGCGGCTTGGGGATTTATTGTTTGGGGGGGATTACATGGTTTGGCTTTGGCGGTGCATCGGTTAACTGATGTCGTTTTTAAGCAGTGGCGGCTGGAGTTTTTGTGGGAAAATCCGATCGGCATTTTGATCGGTTGGCTGTTGACTCAAAGCATGGTTTTTACTAGTTGGATATTTTTTCGTCTCCCCGATTTGAAGAATTCAGGATGGGCGATTTCGCATTTGTGGGGACATAAAGCTGACGTGCAGTTTGCACAAAAAGTTTATGTGGAAGCATTAGGTTTGGAAAGAGTGCAGTTGAGTTGGATGTTGGGGGCTTTGGCGGTGGCGATGTTGGGGAATTATGCATTGAGTCGGAGTTTAAAGTTGGAGTTGAATTGGCCGGTGAAGTTGGTGTTGATACCGCTTTGTTTGTATGCGGTTTGGGTGTTAGCGCCGGAGGGTGGTTTGCCTTATATTTATTTTGATTTTTAGCAAAACAAGACAACTAGATAATTCCCGCTTTTGTAGATACTGTAGGGTGCGTCGCCATCGACAATCTACGGGTGAGCTCAAAAATCTAGCAGCGACGCACCATACAACTAATCGATCGGACATGATACGATTAAACTTGCGCTACATCCATCACCAAATTCATCACTGCCGCCGAATTCTCCACCTTAGCAACATCCAACAAAGTCTTCAACACCGAATCAGGATTCAAACTAATCGAATCAATTCCCAACTCAACCAAGAACCGAGCAAACTCAGGATAATCGCTTGGCGCTTGGCCGCAAATTCCAATTTTACGATCGTACTTCTTCGCCGCTTTAATCGCAATTTCTACCATCCGCTTTACAGCTTCATTTCGTTCGTCAAAGATGTGCGCCACTAAAGCAGAATCCCGATCTAATCCCAATGTTAGCTGAGTTAAATCATTAGAACCGATCGAGAATCCGTCAAACACTTGGGCAAATTCATCAGCAAATATGACATTACTCGGCAATTCGCACATTACATACACTTGCAAGCCATTTTCGCCCTTCACCAAACCGTGTTTTGCCATCTCGGCTAACACTTTTCGCCCTTCATCCGGCGTGCGACAAAATGGCACCATCGGAATCACATTTGTCAAGCCCATGTCATTCCGAACTCGCTTCAATGCCTTGCATTCCAATGCGTAAGCTTCGCGGTAATTGGGGTCATAATAGCGAGAGGCACCGCGCCACCCAATCATCGGGTTTTCTTCCTTCGGTTCAAACTGCCTTCCTCCCAAAAGATTAGCATATTCATTGCTCTTAAAATCGCTCATCCGCACGATGACCGGCTTGGGATAAAATGCGGCGGCGATCGTCGCAATTCCGCAGGCTAATTTGTCGGTAAAGAAATCTGGTTTGTGTTCGTAAAATGCTGTCAGTTCGTTAATTTTGCGCTTGACACATTCATCGGTTAATTCGTCAAAGTGAATCAGTGCCAGCGGGTGCGTTTTAATGTGATTAGCAATGATGAATTCCAGCCGCGCTAGCCCTACACCGTCGCAAGGAATTGCTGACAAACCAAAAGCTTCTTCCGGGTTGCCGATATTCATTAAAATTTGAGTGCGAGTCCGGGGTAAATTGTCGATCGCAGTTTCTTGAATTTCAAAAGGTAGTAAACCAGAATAAACTTTGCCTTCGTCTCCTTCCGAACAAGAAATCGTAATTTCTTGCTTGTTTTGCAAGACTTTCGTCGCGTCGCCGGTGCCGACAATTGCCGGAATTCCCATCTCCCGCGCAATGATGGCTGCGTGGCAAGTACGGCCACCGGAATTAGTGACGATCGCACTGGCTTTTTTCATGATTGGTTCCCAATCGGGGTCAGTTTTGTTGGTGACTAAAACTTCCCCAGCTTCAAATTCAGCGATCGATCGAACGTCCGAAATTACGCGGGCTTTACCTTGTCCGATTGCTTCGCCAATGGCGCGTCCTTTTGCCAAAACTGCACTGGAACCTTGTAATTTATAATTCCGCAAAACTGTAGCGGACTTTTGAGATTGCACTGTTTCCGGCCGCGCTTGGACAACAAACAATTCGTTGGTATTGCCATCTTTTGCCCACTCGATGTCCATCGGCGTGTACGTTCCGCGCACTTGGGAATAGTGTTCTTCTATCAGTACGGCCCAACGCGCTAGTTGCAAAATTTCGCCGTCGTCAATGGCAAATTTTCTCCGTTCGGTTGCCATTACTGGTACGTTTTTGGTGTATTTGGAACCGCCAATATCGTAGACCATTTTAATCTTTTTTGTGCCGATCCGCTTATCCAAAATTGGGCTGAAACCTTGTTTGAGTGTGGGTTTAAAAACAAGGTATTCGTCGGGGTTTACTGCCCCTTGGACAACGTTTTCGCCTAATCCGTAGGCGGCGGTAACTAATACGGCTTGTTTGAAACCAGTTTCAGTATCGATGCTGAACATAACGCCGGAAGATGCTAAGTCCGATCGTACCATTTTTTGCACGCCGACTGATAACGCAACTTCAAAGTGGTCGAATCCTCGAAGTTGGCGGTAGGAAATCGCTCGATCGGTGAATGTGGAAGCAAAGCATTTGTGACAGCATTGCAGTACGTCGGTGCAGGTGTGAACGTTGAGATAAGTTTCTTGCTGGCCGGCGAAACTGGCATCTGGTAAGTCTTCTGCGGTAGCGGAAGAACGGACGGCTACGTCAGTGTCTGCGCCGTATCGATCGCACAATTTGCCATAAGCATCAACAATCGCAGCTTGCAATTCTCGCGGAAACGGCGTATCGAGAATCAGCGCCCGCGCTTGCTTGCCTTTTTGTCGCAAATTGTTGACATCTTCTACATCCAAGTCGGCAAAAATTTCGCGCAATTTAGTTTCTAAACCAGCCGACTCGATGAAGTAGCGGTAAGCATAGGCTGTAGTTGCAAATCCGTTGGGAACGCTGACTCCTTTGGGAGTTAACTGTTGAATCATTTCCCCCAAAGAAGCATTTTTGCCACCCACTAATGGGATGTCGGCGATACCGACTTCATCAAACCACAATACTAGGGCTTTGTCTTTCGGAATTAAAAGCTGATTTTGTTGAATTGCTAATTCTTGGGTCATTGATTTTGCCTCTAAACTAAAGTTAAACCAAGCAGTAGAAATCAATAAGCATCGATTTCCAGCTAATAACCATTTATTTGAGCGCAGTTTTCTTGTTTTTTGTTTGCAGCGGTTCTAGTAAGAAGATTTTTTTGGTCTCTATTTATATCTTATAACTTTTTCTAGAAATTACAAGAGCTGTGTGGAAAATTCTCTCGATTGCAAAAAGTAAAGAAATGGCAGCGATGAGCCTGCATAAGTTATTTTAAAATAAGGACGTGTTTATTGTAAAATTATACTCGAATTTTACCAAATGTATATTTTGGCATTCAAATGTTTGTATGCTATAATAGTTATTTCGACTGCCTTACCATCGATAAGCAGGTATATGATATCAGTTTTGAGCCCAACCGCAGAGCGAAACGGCTTTAAAGTTCTCCTAGTCGAAGACAATTCAGCCGAAGCCGAGCTGATCGAAGAATTATTATTAGAAACTAATCTTGCCAGACAATCGCCCCAAAGGCTCAGGGTAAGCCGTGCAGAGCGTCTGAGCCAAGCGCAGCAGTTGTTGATAGAAGAAAACTTTGATATCATTTTATTAGACCTTTCGTTACCAGACAGCCAAGACTTAAATACAATTGTCAAAATTCAAGAATACAGCGTAAATACCCCGATCGTCGTACTCACGGCCCGCAACGATGAAGAATTAGCCGTGCAGTCAATCCAAGCAGGAGCTCAAGATTATTTAGTTAAAAGAAACATCAACAGCGAACTGTTAATGCGCTCCCTGCGCTACGCAATCGAGCGGCAATACAACCAAGAAGCTTTGCGAAAAAGCGAAGAAAAATATCGATCGGTAGTCGAGAATTCCCTAGTTGGAATTGCGATTATTGCCCCGCCAATTTCTCCCTCAGAACCAGAAAAATGCGCGTGGCTGGAAGTCAACGATGCTTTCTGCGATTTGCTGGGATACAAGCGCGAAGAACTCATGGATCAGAATTGGCAGAACTTCACCTTTCCTGAAGATTGGGAAGCCAGTTTGGAACAGTTAAAAAAGATTTTTAGCGGTCAGAGCGAAGGCTATGTTTTAGACAAAAGGTGGCGCAGAAAAGATGGAAAAATTGTTTATACTCGAGTTTCTTTGCGCTGCATTCGTCGCCCGGATCGATCGATCGATCGAATGATTAAAGTAGTTTTAGATGTCAGCGATCGCTACCGCTACGAAATTAAATTAAAAGCATCCGAAGAATTTTTAAAACACACGATTAATGCCACTCCCGATCCAATTTTTGTTAAAGACGAGCAGCACTGTTGGATCGTATTAAACGATGCTTTTTGCGAGTTGATGGGCAAACCGCGATCGGAACTACTCGGCAAGTCTGGCTACGACTTTTTGCCACCGGAAAAAGCGGAAATATTTTGCCAAAAAGATGCAGAAGTGCTGAGAACAGGTATCCCCGATCAAACCGAAGAAAACTTTATAGATAGCACTGGGAAAGAACGGATTATATCTACCAAAAAAACTGGATTTCAAAAAGGAGATGGCAGTAAAATATTAGTGGGTACAATTCGAGATGTTACCGAGTACAAGCGTCAACAAATAGCCTTACAACAAAGTGAATCTCGGTGGCAAAAAATGACAGAAAATTTGCCAGGAATGATTTATCAATTAAATCTTTCTTCTAGTGGAAAAAGGTCTTTTATTTACGTTTCTTCTGGGAGTAAAGAAGTTTATGAATTAGAGTCGAAGGAAATAGAAAATAATCCAGAATTAATTTTTGAAACTATTCATTTTGATGATATATCGAGCTTTCAAGAATCGATAAAAAATTCGGCATTGAACCTGGAACCTTGGCAACACCAGTGGCGACAAATGATGCCGGACAAAGTGAAGTGGCTCCAAGGTGCGTCGAGACCGGAAAAGCAAGCCAACGGCGATATAGTTTGGGATGGTTTGGTGATGGATATTACCGAATTAAAACAAACCCAGCAAGAGCGCGATCGCTTTTTTAGCATCTCCTTAGATTTACTGTGCATTTCAGGTTTCGATGGCTATTTCAAACGCTTAAACCCCGCTTGGTCAAATGTATTGGGTTACAGCACAGCCGAATTTATAGCCCAACCTTTCATAGAATTAGTTCATCCCGAAGACCAAGAAATAACCATAGCTGAATTAGAATCACTCAAAATTGGCAACACCAGCATCAACTTTGAAAACCGCTATCTCTGCAAAGATGGTAGTTATAAATGGCTGTCGTGGACGGCATCGCCATTTGCTGAAGAAGGTTTAATTTATGCCGTTGCCCGCGACGTGACATTTAGCAAGCAAGCAGAAGTAGAATTGCGCAAAAGTGAAGCTACCAACCGCGCTCTTTTAGACGCTATACCAGACATGATGTTTCGCTGTCGGGCAGACGGAACTTTTGTAGATTTCAAACCTGCAAAAGACCTTCGCGCCCTCGTACCAGAAAACATATTTATTGGCAAAAAAGCACAAGATATATTGCCACCAGTTTTTGCAGAAAAGATCGTATCCGGCAATAAACAAGCGATGGAGACTGGCGAAATTCAAGTTGTAGAATATCAAATGCCAGTTAATGGTGAACTGTGCGATTTTGAAGCGAGAATTGTATTTTGTACGCATGACGAGATTATTGCGATCGTCCGCGACATTACCAGTCGCAAACGAGCCGAGTCAGAACTCCACAGGCAAGCAGTAGCTATGGCCCAAGCTTCCGAAGGTATCGCCATGCTCAATGCCGACGGAGAAGTGATTTATTGCAACGCAGCCCGACTAAAAATCTACGGTTACGACTCTCTCTCAGAACTCTTAGGCAAAAGTTGGAAAATATTCTACGAAGGTGCAGAACTGCAAAGGTTCGAGCAAGTAGTCCTGCCAACTTTATTGCAGAAAGGTTCCTACATGACCGAAGCATTAGGATGCCGCCGCGACGGCTCGAAAGTTCCTATAGATGTCTCACTGACCATGCTGTCTGAGAGGGAAATCATTTGCCTGGTTCGCGATATTTCTGAAAGAAAACAAACAGAAGCAGCACTGCGGGAAAGCCAGCGATTTACTCAACAAATTGCTGATGCGAGTCCTAATATTTTGTACGTTTATGACTTAATCGAACCAAAAAACATCTATACGAATAATTCTGTAACCGACATTCTGGGCTATACAGTAGAAGAAATAAAAGCGATGAAATCGCATATAGTAGGAGCTTTAGTTCATCCCGATGATTTAACAAAAATACCTGATTATTTACAACAAGTAGCAGCCGGCCGCGAAGGCGAAAACTTTGAAATTGAATACCGAATGAGACACAAGGATGGTTCTTGGCGCTGGATTGTGAGTCGAGATACCGTATTTGCCAGAACAGCAGATGGCCAACTTAAACAAATTCTCGGCACGGGAACTGACTTTACAGAAAGCAAGCAAGCAGAAGATGAAATTAAGCTATTACTAGCAGCAACTCAAGCAATTAGTCAGTCAGTAGACTTCGAGAGTGCGATCGCAGATATTTTGCGGTTGCTGTGCAATGCGATTGGCTGGACTTTTGCCGAAGCTTGGATACCGAGTGCCGACGACACCGTGTTGGAACACAGCGAAACTTGGTATGCTAGCAACCCGGATTTAGAGCAGTTCGGGCGTGCCAGCAGAAAAATTAGATTCGCTGCGGGAGTGGGAATGCCGGGGCGAATTTTGTCAACCAAAAAGGTAGAATGGCTCGAAGATGTTTCTACTGTCAACAATTCAGTTTTTGCCCGATCGCAAATAGCATCAGCAGTCGGACTGAAAGCTTGTTTCGGAGTGCCAATTGATGTTTGCGGAGAAGTGTTGGCAGTTTTAGTATTCTGCAAGGGCGATCGTTGTGTTCGAGAACCGCGTATAGTAGAATTGGTCAAGGCAGTAGCAACTCAGTTGGGTTCTCATATTCAACGCAAACAAGCAGAAGAAGAATTGAGAAAAAGTGAAGAACGCTGGCAGTTAGTTCTTAAGGGAAATCAAGACGGAATTTGGGATTTGAACCTCAAAACAAATGAAGTTTTTCGATCGGAACGCTGGCAAGAAATCGTCGGTTACGCAGATGGCGAAATTGACAACCGCAATAGCGAATGGACTGAACTCATCCACCCTGACGATGCCTCACGAGTGCAAACAGCCATCCAAAATTACCTCGATCGCCAAACCCCGAATTACGCCGTCGAGTACCGCCTGCTGTGCAAATCCGGCTGCTACAAGTGGGTACTGGCACGGGCTCAAGCTGTGTGGGACGAAGACGGACATCCCCTGCGGATGGTGGGTTCGATGACTGATATTAGCGATCGCAAACAATCCGAATTATCCCTGCTGCGAGTCACTCATGCCGTAGAAAGCACCAGCGACGCGATCGCAATCACCGACTTGAAAGGGCGCTCTATTTATCACAACCAAGCCTTTATTCAGCGGTACGGCTACACAGTTGAAGAACTGAACGAAGTCGGCGGCCCGGTCGCAATGTATGCCCAGTATCAACTTTGGAAGCAAATCTTTAAAACCGTCCGTAACGGCTTGTCCTGGAGTGGCGAAATAGAACTCCAAACTAAAAGTGGGGAAGCGGTAATAACTCTGATGCGAGCCGACAGTATTAAAGATGAAACTGGCAATTTAATCGGATTGATTGGAGTGATTACCGACATCACAAAACACAAAGAAGCCGAAGCAGCCTTGCGCCAGCAATTAAAGCGGGAACGACTGGCAGTAGCCATGTTGGAACGCATTCGCTCTTCTCTAAATTTAGAAGAGATTCTCACCAAATCAGTTGAAGAAGTCCGACACTTTTTGCAAGTAGATCGGACTGTTATTTACAGATTTAATCCTGATTGGAGCGGATTTGTAACTGTCGAGTCGGTTGATAAAAATTGCATGGCAATTGCCGGAATGGAAATTTACGACCCTTGTTTTGGGGAGGCCTACGTTCCTCTCTACAAAGACGGCAGAATTCGAGCGACAGAGGATATTTACAATGCTGGGATCGCCGACTGCTACTTGAAATTGTTGGAGCGGCTTCAGGTAAAAGCTAATCTGGTAGTGCCGATTTTGCAGGGCGAAAACTTGTGGGGACTGTTAATTGCCCACCACTGCACGAGTATCCGTCCCTGGCACAACTTTGAAGCCGAATGCATGACACAATTGGGCGTACAATTGGCGATCGCGATTCAGCAATCGACACTATTTCAACAAGCACAAATCGAAATTGCCGAGCGCAAGCAAGCAGAAGCCGCCCTACAACAAGCCAAAGAAGCCGCCGAAACTGCCAGCCGTGCTAAAAGCGACTTTCTCGCCAACATGAGCCACGAACTGCGGACGCCTTTGAACGGTATTTTAGGATACATTCAACTGCTGAAACCCGATCGCAATTTAACCGCCGAGCAGCAGGAGAGCCTAAGTAATGTTCAAAACTGCGGCGAACACCTGCTGACGCTAATTAATGACGTTTTAGACCTAGCAAAAATAGAAGCTAGTAAAATGGAACTGTCTTTGGCAGCTCTAAATTTTCCTAGCTTTGTGAAAAGCATTGTTGACTTGTTCCAGATGCGATCGGCTCAAAAAGATATTGCGTTTAATTACGAGCAGTTATCTCCGCTGCCCGACTGCGTTTTAGCCGACGAAAAAAGGCTGCGGCAAGTTTTGATTAATCTGCTGAGCAATGCGGTTAAGTTTACCAAGAGTGGGGGGGTAACATTCAAAGTCGGTTATACCGAAAATTCTCCTCAAATCCACGTAATCAAGTCGAGTTTAACCGCAGAGCTTGGTGATGTAACGGCAAATTTGACCGCGAATCTAGAATCGGAGCCGAAGTCGATCGTACCATTGGGAGCAAGAGAAACACGATCGACCCAAACCGCCGAAAATTCCGCTCGCACCCCTGCGATGAAAATTCGCTTTCAAATCGAAGATACGGGCATAGGCATCGAATCTAACCAATTAGAAGAAATATTTTTACCATTCCACCAAGTAGGCGATCGTAACAATTTTGTTGAAGGTACAGGATTAGGACTTTCCATCAGTCAAAAAATAGTCAAAATGATGGGCAGCCAAATCCACGTTCACAGCACCTCCGGCAAAGGCAGCATTTTTTGGTTAGATATAGACTTGCCAGAAGTCGCGCAGTGTTCCGCACTCCCCTCGGCGCGAGAAAAACGCCGACTGGTGGGTTTTACCGGCAGCAAACGCAAAGTGCTGATTGTTGACGATCACGAGGTAAATCGCGTCATGCTGCACAGGCTGCTTTCTCGTTTGGGCTTTGAAATTACACAAGCCACAGATGGTGCAGACTGCTTGCATAAAGCACTTGAATTTCGACCCGATCTAATTTTAATGGACTTGCTGATGCCAGTAATGGATGGCTGGGAGGCTACCAGACGGCTGCGACAGTTGCCGGAATTAAAAGATGCGGTTATCCTTGCTTTATCCGCTAGCGTTTATGAAGCTACTAAGCAAGAGAGTATACTTGCAGGTTGTGACAATTTTCTTACTAAGCCTATTCAAACTAGCGAGCTTTTAGAATTATTGCGCGTGCACTTAGCACTAGAATGGATTTACGAAGACGGAGGGTTCAGCAAAAAGTGGAAATCTCAAACTCTTAAAGCATCCTCTGACCTTGATCCTGCTCCCTCAACCATCCTGTCCCCTGGCTCGGAGTCTGTCTTGGCGCTGTTGAGATTGGCTGCAATGGGCGATATCGAAGCTATTCTGGAGGAAATTTCTAAACTTGAACATTCTGACCCAAAATTAGTGCCTTTCGTTCATCACGTCCGCCAACTTGCTAAAGGATTTCAGCTCAAGCAAATTCGAGACTTTTTGAAGCAAAATTTGTCTGATAATTGACGACTCGTAATAAATTATGATTTGCGAGTTCTGACGATCGCAGACAGATCAAAATCATTTAAAGGCGATCTAAACTCAACATTCACAACTCAAAAGTCAAAAATCCTAATTCCTGCCTTGACTATGAACGATAAAAATTCCGAAAGAAGCATCATATTAATTGTCGATGACAACCAGACCAATCTGGACGTACTTTTTGAGTTGTTGAGGAATTACGGGTTTAAAGTATTAGTGGCTCTCGACGGCGAAAGTGCGATCGAGCAAATTGAATACATCCATCCAGACTTGATCCTTTTGGATATCATGATGCCGGGAATTGACGGGTTTGAAACTTGCAGACGCTTGAAAGCAGACCAGCCAACGCGAGACATTCCCATCATATTTATGAGCGCTCTTTCCGATACACTTGATAAAGTAAAAGGCTTTCAAACGGGAGCAGTTGATTACATCACTAAACCGTTCCAGCACGAAGAAGTGCTGAGCCGAATAGAAACTCACTTGACTATCCGCAGCTTGCAAAAAAAACTGGAAGAGAAAAACGCCGAACTTGCCCACCTCAACCAAAACCTGGAAAAACTTGTAGAACAAAAAACTAAGCAACTGATCGACCAGGAAAAAACAGCTATTATCGGTCGATTGACTCAGGGAATGGTTCACAACCTGAAAAGCCCGCTGCAAGTTATCCAAACTAGCGTCGATCTGATTGAAACAAAAGCGACAAAAATTCAGGAAGAATCTTTTTCAAATTATACAAAGTACATTTTACAAGCGGTCACGAAAATCAATCAGATCATGGATACTCTGATGATGAAAAGCAGAAAAGAGCAAAAGCAAGATTTGCAGCTTGTGAATATTAACGATTTAGTGCAGCGAGAGATTCAGCTATTGGAAGGTAATTTGTATTTCAAAAATAAAATTAGAAAAAAATACTTATTTGACGAAGAAATTGCCAGTCTTCCCTTAAATTATTCCTATATCTCTCAAGTGTTTTACAATTTAATTAATAATGCAATGGATTCGATGTGGGAAAAAAAAAGCCGGGAACTGACTATTGTGACTCGGCAAGATGAATCGAAAATATATATGGATATTGCCGATACAGGCTGTGGAATAGCACCTGAAGATTTGTCAAAACTTTTTGACCCTTTTTACACATCAAAGCCGACTAAAGGCGAGGAAAAAAAAGAAGGCGAACCGACTGGAACCGGACTTGGGCTTTATACTTGCATTGAACTTTTAAAACCTTTTAACGGCGAGATTGCCATTACTAGCAATCTCACTAAAGGCAGCGTGTTTACAGTTGTGCTGCCAAAACAGCAGAAAACTTGATGGAGGAGATTCTAGCAATCTTTTGTGGGAGCAATTCTTCAATCTAAAATCTAAAATCTAAAATCTAAAATCGCATGACATCCGTTTTTCAGTCAACTTTGAAGCCTGCTTGTTTGAAAGTTCTTTTGGTTGAAGACTGTGCAGAAGATACGGAAATAATTCACAAACTGCTGTCACAAAGTAGTCTGGAAAAATCAATTGATTTGACTAATGTTGTTTGCTTCAGCGAAGCTATAGAAATTTTAAAGCACGAGATTTTTGATGTAATTTTATTAGATATTTCAATGGCTGATAGCCAACAATTTAAGACTTTTTTTAGATTACAAGATTACGGTATCATTATTCCGATTATCATCATAACAGCCGCTGAGAAAGAAGAACTAGCCGTCGAGTTAATTGCAGCAGGTGCGCAAGATTATCTGGTGAAAAAACAAGTAGACAGTCAACTGCTGATGCGGACGCTACGGTGCGCGATCGTCCGACAGAAACGGCAAGCAGAATGGCAAGAAAGTCAAGAAAAATACCCGGCTGTTGTTGACAATATAAAAGAAGTAGTTTTTGAAGCCGATACTGCTGGAAATTGGACTTTTCTGAATCCAGCTTGGACAGAAATTACCGGATTTACCATTGATGAAAGCTTAGGAACTCCCTGTTTAAATTACATTTATCCTGACGATCGCCAGTATTATTTAAATAGGTTTAGATGCCTAGTTGAAAGGGAAGAAGCATCCTGCTGCTATCAAATTCGATATCTTGTCAAAGATGGCGGATTTCGCTGGATAGAAGTGCAATCAGATTTAATTTTTGGCTGGAATGGTGCTGCGGATCGCACGACAGGAACTCTGAACGATATTACGGAAACAATTTTAGCTAAACAGGAACTGGAAGCTAGTAAAAAGTTTTTAAATTATACGATCGATGCAGTTGCAGATCCAATTTTTGTTAAAGACGAACAGCACCGCTGGATACTGTTAAATGATGCTTTTTGTAAGTTAATAGGTAAGCAGCGCGAGGAACTACTAGGCAAGTCAGATTATGACTTTTTGCCAAAAGAAGAAGCTGACGTTTTCTGGCAAAATGACGAACAGGTATTTAGGACAGGGGAAGAGAATGACAGCGAGGAAATATTTACTGACGCTAGCGGTAAAATGCACATTCTGTCTACAAAAAAAACAGCATTTAAAAATACCGACGGCAGTACAATTCTAGTGGGTATCATCCGAGATATCACTGAGGACAGGCGCAAACAATTAGCCCTGGAAAAAAGCGAAGCTAGACTGCGACAACTAGCCGCAAATTTGCCAGGAGTAATTTATCAATTTCGACTCTCGGCCGACGGTCAAAAATCTTGGCCTTACATTTCTTCTGGCTGTCGCGAATTATATGAATTAGAAGCAGAAGAATTTCAGCAGAATCTTGATTTTACTTTTAATTTTATTCATCCAGACGATCTTCAAAAAATTGAAGAATCTATTGCTGTTTCTGCGACAACTCTGCAACCTTGGCAACAGGAATGGCGCATAATTTTGCCTTCGGGAAAGCTAAAGTGGCTGCAAGGAGTTTCGAGACCAGAACGAGTTAATTCCTCTAGCAAAATAGGGCAGGAAGGGGATATAATTTGGGAAGGGATGATGCTAGATATTAGCGATAGAAAACAGGCAGAAGCAGCTTTACGAGAGAGCGAAGAAAGACTGCGATCGCTCGTTGAGAATATTCCCGGCGCGATCTACCGCTGCCAGTACGATGCTGATTGGACGATGGAATTTATCAGCGATGAAATTGAGACAATTAGTGGCTACCCGGCTAGGGATTTTATTCAAAATAGGCGGTTAAGTTTTGCTAGTATTATCAACCCCGAAGACAATGAAATAGTCGATCGCAAAGTCGGCGAGGCGGTAGCATCGAGACAACCGTACTATATAGAATACCGGATTGTGCGGGCTGATAGGACGACCCAGTGGATTTCTAAAAGAGGTAGGCCGATTTACAACCTAGAAGGGCAGGTTTTGTGGCTTGAGGGAGTGATTTTTGACATTACCGATCGCAAACAAGTCGAACTGACTTTGCGCCTGGTAACTCAAGCTGTAGAAAGCGCTAGCGATGCGATCGCGATCGCAGATTTGGACGGCTATTCAATTTTTCACAATCAGGCATTTATTCAGCGCTATAGCTATACAGTTGAGGAACTAAATAATGCTGGTGGGCCAGCAGTGATGTACACCAAATATCAAGAGTTGAGGAAGTTATTTATTGCGCTGCGGAAAGGCTTGCCGTGGAGCGGTGAAGTCCAACTCAAAGCTAAAAATGGCGAAAGTGTAGGAACCCAATTGCAGGCTGATTCCATTAAAAATAGTAGCGGTCAACCAATAGGAATGATGGCGGTAATTGCCGATCTCACAGAACTAAAACGCACAGAATTGGCGCTGCGACTATCTCAACAACGATTGCAGTTGGCGGTTTCTGGCAGTTCTTTGGGTCTGTGGGATTGGAATATAGCTACTGGCGAAACTTATTTCGACTCGCAGTGGAAAGCAATGCTCGGCTATGCAGAAACTGAAATTGAAAATAACTTACAATCTTGGGAGAACTTGCTGCATCCAGAAGACAGACCGAAAGTAATGGAACTATTAAAAACTTATTGGGAAGGTCGTGCCGATCTCTACGAAGTTGAATTTCGGATGTTGAATCAAGCCGGGAATTGGCAGTGGATTATGGCGTTGGGTAAGGTGGTTGAGTACGACGAATGGGGCGCGCCGTTGCGGATGACAGGCATTCACCAAGATATTAGCGCCCGCGTTGCAGCAGAAACTGCTTTGCGGGAAAGCGAACAGCGATTTCGAGTCGTATTTGAGCAAGCTGCGATCGGGATTGTTCAAGTGTTGCCTAACGGTCATTTCTTGAAGGCAAATCAAAGATTTTGCCATAGTATTGGATACTCAGAATCGGAACTAAAATTGCTAAATGTTTGGGAGATTTCTCACCCGGAAGATGTAGAGGCGGATGTACAGTCTGGGCGCCGAATGCTAGCTGGCGAAATTGTGAATTATTCTCTAGAAAAACGCTTTATTCGCAAAGATGGTTCATTTATTTGGACTAATATAACCGTATCTTTAGTGCGAGATACCTTTGGGGAGCCTAGCTACGCAATTGGCGTTGTTGAAGATATTAGCGATCGCAAATTTGCAGAGGCTAGCTTGCAGCAGCAATTAAAGCGAGAACGGCTCGTAGTAGGGATTTTAGAACGCATTCGCTCTTCTCTAAACCTCGAAGAAATCTTGACCAAAGCTGTTGCAGAAGTGCGGCAGTTTTTGCAAACAAACCGGACAATTATTTATCGGTTTAATCCCGATTGGAGTGGAGTTGTAGTTGTTGAATCGGTAGGCGAAAACTGGATGCCGCTTCAGGGAATTATGATTAAGGATTCTTGCCTAGGAGAGAGCTATGTTTCTGCTTACAAACACGGCAGGACTCGAGTTATGGATGACATTCACAATGCCAGTATTTCCGAGTGCCACGTTAATTTATTAGCTCAGTTTCAGGTGAAAGCTAATTTGGTAGTGCCAATATTACAAGGTGATAACTTGTGGGGGTTGCTGATTGCCCACGAATGCGCTGCCCCGCGCCGCTGGCAGGAAATTGAAATACAATGCCTCAAACAAATTAGCGTGCAGTTGGCGATCGCGATTCAGCAATCAACGCTGTTTGAACAAGCACAAACTGAAATTGCCGATCGCAAGCAAGCCGAGTTATATTTACAGGAATCGGAAGCGCGAGAACGCTCGAAAGCACTACAGTTAGAAATAGCGATTAACCAGCTCAGAAACACTCAAACTCAGCTAGTACAGAATGAAAAAATGGTGAGTTTGGGTCAGTTAGTTGCTGGTGTAGCTCACGAAATTAATAACCCTGTAAATTTTATTCACGGCAATCTTAATCCGGCTCGCGGTTACGCTTTAGACCTGCTGGATACGATTAAAATGTATCAGCAGCATTATCCTCATCCTCCGGCTGAAGTATTGGCTCAACTTGAAGCGATCGACTTGGATTATCTGGCTGAAGATTTGCCGAAAATGTTCAAATCGATGCAAATAGGAACCGAGCGAATTGTAGAGATTGTAAAATCGCTGCGCAACTTTTCCCGCTTGGACGAAGCTGACAGGAAGTCTGTCAACATTCACGATGGAATTGACAGCACATTGATGATTTTGGAAAATCGCCTGAAATCTCACAACAGCCGTCCGGCGATTCAGCTAGTTAAAGACTACCAAGAACTGCCAAAAGTAGAATGTTTTCCGGGTCAGTTGAATCAGGTGTTTATGAATATTTTGATTAATGCGATCGATGCTTTGGAAGAATGGGACAAGCAGCGGGAACCCGAAGAGTGCGATCGACACCCTAGTATTGTCACTATTCGCACTTATCTCGCTGCTGAGGGAATCGCAGCGATATCTATTGCTGACAACGGGCCGGGGATACCGGAGTCTGTGATTTCGAGGCTGTTTGACCCATTTTTTACGACTAAACCTGTGGGTAAGGGAACGGGTTTGGGACTGTCGATTTCTCACTCAATTGTAGTCGATCGACACGGTGGCAAATTGAGCTGTATTTCGACCCAGGGACAGGGATCGGAGTTTGTGATTGAAATTCCCGTGCATCCGAATTTATAGCAGTTGACAGTTGACAGTTTGGGGATTTTTGATTAAAATTACCAATCAAATCAGCGAGGACAAGAGTGGAAAACGCATACACATAGCCATCATTATCCATTGCTGTAGGGAAACGGCACTGCCGTGTCCTCTATCTGCTAGTACCTATTTACCTGCAAAATGCTGTAAGTAATCAACCGGACTCGATCTAACTAACTTGCACAAAAAAAACTCGATCGCCCGACCCAAACGCAGATCTCAAGTAAAAAAAGATACCAAGCTGGAGAAACTTAGCTTATCGATCGTCGAGCGGGAGCGAAACAATTTCAAACCAATACTGACACAAAATCTTCATTACTTCCACCAATCCTTCAAAAGTGACTGGTTTGGAGATGAAGGAATTGGCACCCAAGCGGTAGGAATGCAAAATATCTCCGCTGCGGTGCGAGGTTGTCATAATCACGACCGGGATGTGTTGCAAGTCGGGGTCAGATTTAATCAAAATTAGTGCTTCTCGCCCGTCAAGCCTCGGCATATTCAGATCTAAAAGTATTAGATCTGGGCGATGCCAATTGCTCGCGCCAGCATATCTTCCGCGACAGTACAAATAGTCTAGCACTTGTTCCCCATTCTCGACAAATTCGCTTCTAGTTGCTACTCCAACTTCTCGCAGTGCTTCCTGCACCAGAAAGCGCGTGTCCTCGTCATCGTTAGCCATTAAAATAGTGAATGTTTGGTTTTTATAATTCACGGCTTTTATCAGGCTGCAGAACTTGAGTAAACATTCGAGTGCCTGCAAAGAACTGTTACCATAATTGCGAAAATATGGCTAAAAATGCTGCGTTCTTGTTGCCTGAAGTTGTGTACTTGCTTTGCCAGCAAACGACTGCCACCAATTGTTTTTTGACTGGGAAATTGCTCGCAGAAGAGACCAACTGCCAAAAAATTGCAAATATTTGCCAGCCAGCTACTATGGAAACTAAAGCATGAAAAAGTTAAATGCTTACGATACAGTTCAAACAAACAGAAAAGTCTGGGGATCACTACTGATAGTTATGTTTTATAAAAGTTGAGTTAACATCTTTATGATCGTGGATTTTGCGATCTGTGTCATCAGTAAATATGCTACATTTATTTTTCTGATTTGTAAAGTAAAGATAAAGATATTTAAAGTTTGAGTAAAAAATCGTCAGGAGGAAAAAAGAAAGAAGAAGGAAGAGGGTCAGCTAATAACTAATGACTAATGACTACTGACTGCTGACTACTTATACCAAATCCGGGTTACTTACCCCTTTTATAATCTCGTAAATGTAGTAAATGTAGGGTGCGTCGCTACGAACAACTCTCGTTGCTATTGGCAGATCTCATAGCGACGCACCATACCAATTATAACGGG
>JAAUPI010000034.1 GCA_012035135.1 Microcoleus sp. CSU_2_2 | reverse complement strand
GTTTAATCAGACCCAACATTTTATGATGCTCCACTAAATAGGTGACTGCATCTGTCATTTTACCCCTTAACAAATAGCGTGAGAAATGATATAATCCCCGAAATACCATCTCTTGTGAAATACGTTCCTTTGGTTGACCTAACTCGATGGCTACTGATGAACATAAATCGTTGAGGACTGCGTAAAATATCCAAGTTGCATAGAGTTGAATTTCTACTCCATTATTTCCCCCTACCCATAAATAAGCTAATCCTAGCAAGCGTTTGGTTAGTAAAAATGCCTCTTCTATTCTCCAGCGACGACGATATAGCTCGCATACCTGCCTTGCCGATAGTTTTTGTGGGTCTGTGACATTAGTCAGATAGTAATACCAAGTTTTTCCCCACAGCACAGATACTAAGCGAACCTTATGATGGCAGGGGTTCGAGCGGTACAGCCCCATTTTTATTATTTCATCTTTATACAGATTTCCACTCGATAATGTACGGATAACTTGATAGGCTGTTTTCTGTCTTAGCCTCGTTACGAAAAACTTTCCGCTATCAGTAAAAGCATCAAACCACACAAAATTAAAAAATCCTAAGTCAAAAATTAGCAGTCCCCCTATCGGCAATCTATCTAATAGTTGTTCTGTCCAGTTTTGGTCGTGTGCTGTGCTATTCTTTGTATACCAACTGGCGATTGGCTGGTGGTTAAAAGCCTCTACTATCATCATCATTCGACCCCCTAATCCTTTGGTTGAGTCGAGATGGGTTGTCAATTTTTTTCTCAAAGCTTCCAGAGTTGAACCATCGGCAATCCAGATCGCACTAAAACTTTGGCATACTGATTCCCAACCCACAGGTATTGGTAATTTATCAGCTTGGGCCTGAATTTTGGCGATCGTCAGTTCAAATACTTGTCCAAATAATTCTGCAGGTAAACAAGCAAGTCGTTTCGATAAGGCTTGCTTGCTGACTTTAAATGGCTCTTGCCACAACAATCCCTCTGACTCTAATACTCGTACCACTTCGCTTAAACCAGAAATCCTGCGATATACCAAGCTCAAAACTACCGCCATCATCACTGGTAACGTCAACAATCGATCGCGCAGTTTTTTGTCCCCTGGAGTTAAACGTGACGGCTTAAAGCTAGAAGGAGTCAGCCAATGCCACAGCAGAGCTTCTATTTCTGCGATCTCAGGTGCTGGTACTTGCGTGGCTCGACGCAAGTCTGGATTGCCCGATCGAGCTTTCTGTTTTCGACTCATAAAATAAGCGTGCTGATGCGACCCTGTTGATAATTCTGATTTTAACTCCTTGGTTACGGGCGTGGTAGAGGTCACTTAAGCCGTCATTCGCTTTCGTTACACGATCGTGCAGTGCGATCGCCCGCAACATTCCTTAAGTTGACACCAATGGGCACTGCCACCTCCTGACTGTGGTAATATTAATTCCGATGCTACCGGATTTGATATAATAACCAATGACTAATATCGAATATTAGCTTGTTTCAAGCGTCGTAGTGCTTCTCCGAGTCGATCGCAATCTGCAATTAAACTAATTCTGACATATCCTTCGCCACCAGGCCCAAAAGCATTGCCAGGAGTCACGACAACACCAGTTTGCTGCAAAACATTGAGGGCGAAATCAGTAGAACTCATGCCGCGAGTACAAGGAACCCAAAGATACATTGCAGCTAAAGGTTTGGGAATATTCCAACCTAATTCTGCTAATCCTTCAACCATAAAATCCCGGCGAGTGCGGTAGCGTTGTTGAACTTCATGCAAGTAACTGTCCGGCAATTGCAAAGCTGTTTCGGCGGCTGCTTGCAATGCGGAAAATATACCGTAATCCAAGTTAGTTTTTAGCGTCCGCAAACCTTGGATAATCTTGCTATTTCCGACTACAAAACCAACTCGCCAACCAGCCATATTATAGGTTTTTGACATCGTGTGAAATTCGACACCGATTTCTTTACCGCCGGGAATTTCTAATAAACTTGTCGGTTGATAGCCGTCAAAGGCTAATTCCGCATAACACAAATCATGAACTAACAAGATTTGATGTTTGTGGGCGAAAGCAACAATATCTTTGTAAAATTCGCGGGGGGCAGTTGCTCCGGTCGGATTGCTGGGATAATTGAAATAGAGGATTTTGGCTTGTTCGGCTACGCTATCGGGAATGTCGGCTAAGTCAATTACCCAGTCGTTTTCTGGCTTAAGGGTGATGTTGTGAACTTTTGCACCGGCGATAATCGGGCCACGAAATAATACGGGATAAGCGGGACTCGGTACTAATACTAAGTCGCCTGGATTGATGTAGGCGATCGCAAAATGTGCTAAACCTTCTTTGGAACCCAATAAAGGCAATGCTTCGCTTTCTGGATCGAGTTCAACGTTGTAGCGGCGACTATACCATTTAGTAATTGTGCGGCGAAAACTAGCAGTACCCTCAAAAGGAGGATAGCCATGATTTGCAGAATTTTGGATGGCTGCGACGGCGGCTTCTACTACTGGTTCCGGAGTCGCACCATCGGGGTTTCCCATTCCCAAATCTATCAGATCGAGTCCTTGTTCGCGGGCGCGGGCTTTGAGTTCGTCGAGACGGGCAAATACGTAGGGCGGTAGTTTTTGCAACCTGTCAGCAGGGCTAATCCAATCCAAAGTCATTAGTTTGTTATCAGTTGTTAGTTGTTAGTTGTTGGTAGTAAGGACTTCAGTCCTCAAAATTTTACTTGATCAAGGACTAAAGTCCTGACTACAAACAGTTGTCATTTCCCTAGGTTTGTACTAAGGACTTCAGTCCTCAAAAGTTTACTCGATCGAGGACTAAAGTCCTGACTACGAACAGCATTAATTCTTGACTCTTAATTCTCCCACAGGTGCGGTTGTAGAAACCATTGCTGCTATTAATTGTTCGGGAACGACTTTAAATGGCAGTCTGTGGATGTCGGAATTGGGATTGCACGCGATTTCGGTGGCGCGCTGCAATTGTGCCAGAGTAACGTCTCCAAGTCCTAGATTGTCTAAAGTTTGAGTCAATCCAATCTCACCGTAAAATTTTAGCAGTTGCTGTCTGGCGGTAGCGGCGAGTTGATTGTTTTGCAGCATTTCTTCTAACCGCAGTTGTACTAAAATGCCGTAGGCGACTTTTTCGCCGTGTAAAGTGCCGTGACTTGCTAATAGATGAGTTAGGCCGTTGTGGACGGCGTGGGCGGCGACAGTGCGACACCCAGCCCCGCCAATGCCGCCGATTACTCCTGCTAGCAATACGGTGGCGTCGATGACTTCTTTCCAGGTTTCGCTACCCGGTTCTTTGAGGGCGATCGCAGATTTTTGAAATAAGATATCTCGTAATATTCTCGCTTGTTGGACGGCGGAAATTATCAGGGTTTGTTGAGAGTGTCCGCTGCTGACTGATGCTTCGTACCATTGGCGATCGCATCTCCAATTCCTGCTATTAATGTTCTTTGAGGTGCTGTTTGAATTAAGCCGTAATCTAGGATTAATAAATCTGGACATTTGGCTAAACTGACATCATATTGAAATGCACCTTCTTCGGAATAAATGTTAGAAAGGGCAGTCCAAGCTGCGCAGGTGGCTGCTGATGTAGGGATGGTGACAATGGGGATTTTGCACTGATGGGCGAGGAGTTTGGCTGCATCCAAGGCTTTGCCACCGCCGACGCCGATGATGAAGTCGGCTTGATGGGCTGTGGCGGCTGCGCGGAGGTTTTGCAGGCTAATTTCGCTGCAATCTTTGCCGTAGGCTGCTTGGGCGAATTGTAATTGCTGCTGTTCGAGGATTGGTTGCAAGTAGGGCGCAACGGTGGCGAGGGAGTTACTACCGCCGACGATGAGGGGGCGCTTGCCGAAACGGGCGATCGCATCTCCGGCTTGTGAAGCGGCGTTTTGCCCCCGCAATACACAGGCGGGAGCAATTGTCAAGGAATAAATTGCAGTAGGGGTGGCGGTTTTGGTGCTTTGGGTTTGAGTCATCGAACCAGTGGATGAGTGACGGGAATGTTGACGCTTAGCAGGATTGCTGGATTTTATAGGATAACTCTAACTCGTGTTGGGCGATCGGGTAAGTTTTGTAAAGTTTTTATTAAGTATTGTGGTTGGGATGGGCTGGGGGAGTTGAAGGGCGATCGCTATAATGAATTTACGGCAAAGCGAGGATGAAACCGATGACTCAAACTTTCCAAGACTTATCGACACAACAATTCGCTGATTTATCGGTGTTTCCAGGAACAAGTTGGGTTGTGTTAGCTGAGCCTGTACCGCAAGGAGCGATTCATGTGAGAGTTAATTGTAGCAAAATATCAAAAACATGACATTGAGCAAACCTAATATTCTGTCGATCGCCCTTATATTAGTAGTGCTAGGAAGTTCAATTTTTCTCAACATTCTTCTTTTCAGTCGAGCCAAACAGTATTATCGCGCTCTCAATCAAACTCGTTGAATCTAAAAATCTAGGTGCAGTTGCGATCGTGACTACTATTTTCCCAGTCGGAGAAGTGCCGCTAGAGCGCAAGCCTTTTTGGTCTGATGAGATAAGTCGGGCAATTAAAGAAGTGAATGCTTACATCGCCACCTTAGCTGGAGAGAAAACTCTAGTAAATGTATTTTAGTATGTAATAAACAGGATTTTTTGCAATGCAACGGCTCATGTGTTTGAGTCGGGAATGCGCCGAACTCGATCTAGAAAAGGAGATTCCGACGGGGGTAAGAAGGGGTTGACATACAGATGTTTGGGATGTGCTAGATACTCTGCCAGATTATGCTGATGTAGTTATTGGTGGATTCCCTTGCCAAGATATTTCTGTAAATGGTAAATGCGCTGGTATTAACGGTGCTAAAAGTGGGCTTTATAAAGCAATGGTCGAGGCCGTTAAAAGGCTGAAGCCAAAAATATTTGTAGCTGAAAATGTGAAAGGTCTACTTATGCGAAATAACCGAGCATCTTTGGAAAAAGTTATCTCAGATTTTACAAGAACAGATGTTTGAAAGCTGATAGACCTGGTTATACAATACGCGCAGAATGCCACGGAAATATACAATTTCACTACAGTCAACCAAGAAGAATTTCGATGCGGGAAGCAGCTCGAATTCAGTCTTTTCCAGACGATTTTATTTTTCAGTCTAAGCTTCGCGAAACGGAGCGTCAGGTTGGCAATGCTGTTCCACCTGTGTTATCGTGGCATATTGCAAAGGCTGTACTTGATGTACTAACAATTCGGGTGGCAGCGATGGGAGAATTTGAAGGAACATAACTTAGGGTGAATGGAGCGCTATGCAGCTAACAGCGCTGGTAGATAACTCTCGCAACTACTCAATACAATGGAACGGATAAAAGTACAGAATTACGCTATGGTGTTAGCAAATTTTTTAGTTTAAGAATCTTGTGAAATGCCTTGAGTTGTATGATTAGAGCTGAGTCTATCTGCGGGAGTGCGATCGCCATTGTACGATTTAAGATTTGAGACTGCTTGTCTCATAAAGGTTTAGAGCTTGCTTGCAGTTGCAGTCTTTTTGGCAATGGGATTAATTTGAGATTTAACCCCAAACTATGAGATAATTCTTTACAATCGTGACTTGTGCTTTACGGCGCCAGCGGGCCCGGTAAAACAGCAGTGGCAGTCAGGGCTGTTACAAAAAAATTGTGCGTGCAATTCCTAATTATCACAAACCAGACCATATGACCCAAAATCAAACCATCACCTACCGCACTGAAAGCGACTCGATGGGAGAAAAGCAAATCCCTTCTAATGTTTACTATGGTATCCAAACTCTGCGCGCCGTTGAAAATTTCCCGATCAGCGGCATTAAGCCTTTATCAACATACGTTGATGCTTGTATTTTAATTAAAAAGCTACGGCGATCGCCAATGGCGAACTCGGCTGCATTCCCCAAGACATCAGTCAAGCAATTGTCCAAGCAGCAGATGAAATCCTAGCAGGCAATTTGCGCGATCAATTTGTGGTTGATGTCTACCAAGCAGGCGCTGGAACTTCTCACCACATGAACGTTAATGAAGTTCTTTCCAATCGCGCTTTAGAGATTTTAGGCGATGAAAAAGGCAACTACAAGCGCGTCAGCCCGAACGATCATGTAAACTACGGTCAATCCACAAATGATGTGATTCCGACTGCGATTCGGATCGGTGGATTGTTGGCCTTAGAAAAAACTCTGTTTCCGGCTTTATCAGATGCCATAGTCGCCCTAGAAAACAAAGCCGAAGAATTTCAAGATATAGTTAAATCCGGCCGCACTCACCTACAAGATGCCGTTCCCGTTAGACTCGGCGAAACCTTCCGCGCTTGGGCGCAAATTCTCAGAGAACATACCTTGAGAATTGACAGGGCATCCGATGATTTAACATCCCTGGGATTGGGGGGAAGTGCGGCAGGAACAGGCTTAAATACTCACCCAGAATACTGTGAAAAAGTTGCTGAAATTCTCTCAGAATTAATCGATCGATCCCTAAAACCAGCACCACATTTAATGGCAGCGATGCAGAGTATGGCACCCTTTGTGAATGTATCCGGCGCCCTGCGAAATCTCGCTCAAGACTGCGTTAAAATGTCCCACGACTTGCGTTTGATGGATTCTGGCCCGAAAACAGGTTTGAAAGAAATTCAACTGCCTCCCGTGCAACCTGGTTCGTCAATTATGCCGGGGAAATACAATCCTGTGATGGCTGAAATGACATCGATGGTATGTTTTCAAGTCATGGGTTACGATAGCGCGATCGCCCTTGCTGCTCAAGCGGGACAATTAGAATTGAATGTGATGATGCCCCTGATTGCCTACAATCTGATTCACAGCATCGAAATTTTGGGCAATACCATCAGCGCCCTGAGCACAAAATGCCTTGCAAAAATTGAAGCTAAGGGCGATCGATGTCTTGCTTATGCTGAAGGTAGTCTTGCCCTCGTTACCGCCCTCAACACTCACATCGGCTATCTCAACGCCGCCGCCGTCGCCAAAGAATCCCTAGAAACAGGCAAATCCCTCCGGCAAATTGTACTGGAACGGGGTTTAATGAGTGCAGAAGACTTGGCAAAAGTTCTCGATTTAGAGAAAATGAGTGCGATGCCGACATCTTCTGCTAATGCCTAGGGCGTGTTTCAAACCCGGAGATCCCCCCGGCGCCCCTACCCCCCCCTGTCTTCAAGGGGGGAAAATAAAGGGGGGACAAGAACACTCAAAGTCCACTTTCTTAAGTAGGGACAAGAACACTCAAAGCCCCCCTTAATAAGGAGAGACAAGAACACTCAAAGTCCACTTTCTTCAAGAGGGACAAGAACACTCAAAGTCCCCCTTCTTAAGGGGAGATAGTGCGATTTTGGGGTTCTCCCTTCAGGAGCAACTGCCGTGGATTTAGGGGGATCTGCCTTCAAGCAGTCGCTGGTTAAAGTTCAAGAATTCAGAATTCCAAATTGTGACATTTAGTTCTGAATTTTTTTAGAGTCTAAAGTTTTGGAGCAAAATTTATGCGCGCAGGTTCCTTTGCCAAATTAACTCAAGATAAAGAAAACACGACTCAGGTGACATTTCATTATGTGGAAGGTCATACAGAAACGTTTACTATTCCGATTCCTGCACCACAGTTTCAAGAGGAAGTGCTGAATTTTTTAGACCAACCTTGGCTGACTTTTCATTTAAACGATCAAACCGTTTTTATTTGTACCGCCCGGTTGGTAAAAGTAGAAGTGAAACCGGCGATTCCCGAACTTCAAGGTGCAGGAATATTCCCTAACTCCCTGCGAGTTAGTACCATGCAGCGGGCTGCCACTGGTAGATTACCGATGAATACCTAAACAGTTGACAGCTTGCAGTGAGCTTGCCGAACTGTTGATAGTTGACCCTTCGACTACGCGAGCGGGCAGGCAGTTGATAGTTAATAGCGAGGTTTTTAGGATGGGGATTTACACCCTACCCTAAAAACATTCCGACTTTCGACCGGGGTTTTAAACACCTGATTTTTGATAACCAATAACCAATAACATCATGCCTGCTGTCAGTTTAATTCGAGCCAATTCATACGATCGCCCAAATTTACAAGCATCTTTAGAAAGTTTACTAGCACCTTTGGGCGGAATTTCGGCTTTTGTTAAAAGGGGCGATCGCGTTCTTCTTAAACCCAATCTCCTCACAGGTTCTCGCCCAACCAAAGAATGTGTCACCCGTCCAGAATTGGTCTACTGTGTGGCAAAAATGGTCATAGCAGCAGGAGGAAAACCTTTTTTAGGTGATAGTCCGGCTTTTGGCAGCGCAATGGGTGTAGCCAAAGCTAACGGTTATTTACCACTGTTGGCAGAACTAAATTTGCCAGTAGTTGAATTCCAAGGAAAACGCTATGAAACTGTCAGCGAAGATTTCAATCACCTCCGGCTTTGCCAAGAAGCAATGGAGGCGGATGTGGTAATTAATCTCCCCAAACTGAAATCTCACGTTCAATTAACCCTGACAATGGGCGTTAAAAATTTGTTCGGTTGTGTCCCCGGCAAAATGAAGGCTTGGTGGCACATGGAGGCTGGTAAAGATAGCGCCAGATTCGGTCAAATGTTGGTAGAAACTGCACGGGCAATTAACCCCAATTTGACGATATTGGATGGAATCATCGGTCACGAAGGCAATGGACCTAGCGGTGGCGAACCTAAGTTTTTGGGAGTTTTGGGCGCTGCTAGCGATGTATTTGCTTTGGATAGAACGGTAGTGGAAATTATTAATGCCGATCCGACTACTATTCCTACTATTGTTGCTGCGATGCAGTTAGGACTTTGCTCTAATTTAGAGGCAATTGAGTTTCCGCTGTTGCAGCCGGAAGATGTAAAAGTTTTGGATTGGAAGTTGCCAGAAAGTTTGATGCCGATCGACTTTGGTATGCCTCGCGTGATTAAATCTACCTTCAAAAATCTTTACATTCGCCTGATTAAAGAGCCCATGAGCACCTACGTCGATCGATAGAGGTATATGTCTGCGGTTTGTAGCTGCAATTTTTAGAATTGGTATCGGCTAGTTCGCAGATGCGGGGCGATCGTTGTATAACTGAGAACTACCAACACTTACGCGGTTATCTCCTCAACCCCCTTCCCAAGCAGGGTTGGGGGGATATCCAGGTTTTAAAACACGCCTTAGGAGGGATAGAGGTTTGAGACTCTCCTTGAGTAAGTCCCAATTGCTTAAGTATAATTGCTACAGAACCCGGGTAAGTTGATCCCTATTTACCCGAAAATTTTGATAATCTTTATAATTTACTGGTTAATTTTAAAGGTTTTGTGAAGATCGTAAGCAAACTATTGACTCTTACGCATGACTTACATAAATATAAGAGAGTATCAATGAGGCGGTATTAACTTTAAATATCAAACCAGGTTGGTATACACCATTTATTATTTTTTGGGGAATAGATATCGTTTGCTAACTAGCAAACATCAATTATCCAGTATCGCGTAAGATACTTGTGAATCTCGATCTGGTACAAGTCAGTATAAGCAAAACAAAGTAACGAGAAGAAATTAAAGTTAGTACGACTTCCCATACGTTGATTTTGACTGTACAAACATCTGTTAATAATAGCCAAATTTGACAGTTTATGAATCCGATTTCGTAGTGGTTTTGTTCTCAGAATAAAAAATAAAAACAACAGGAGTCTCAAGTTATGTCTTTTCAAGGTAATCTAATTGTTTTACAGCCACTCCAAGTAAAGCTTTTGCCCAATAACGAAGTTTTGCTGACCCGCAAGTTGATAGATGCAGTTAAGGAGTTAGCCAAATACTGGTCTGGTCGCATCACTGTGATGATGGAAGAAACACAACAAGCTAACGACCAGCTCGATTCAAAAAAATATAACATTGATGACTTGCCATTCAAACTGGAAGTAATTTCTTTCGATCGAATCACTCCTGAATTATTATATCAGCATCAGAGTTCGCTGGTATTGGCGGTCCCGGAATACAAACAGAACCACATCAGTAAAGTCTGTCAGTTAGCTGGAATACCGTGTATTTACGTTTCCGAATACAGTCTGAAAACTCGCAAACAGATCGTGAATGTGAGCACGAGCAATCCCCTGATCCGCTTGCGGAGAATCCTCTGGACTTATAGTCAGGAAAGAAAGCAACGCAAGGCGATCGCAATGGCAGATGGATTGCAGTGCAACGGCACTCCCACCTACGAAGATTACAAGCATATCAATCGCAATCCACTGTTTTTCATTGACACGCGGATTAGCAAGCATATGTTAGCAACAGAGGCTGACATTGAAATGCGGACTGCAAACCGCTCTCAAGATATGCCTTTGAGGCTGGTATTTTCAGGTCGGTTAATGAAAATGAAAGGGGCCGATCATTTAATTGAGGTTGCTAAAGAACTCAAACAACTGAAAGTGAAATTTGAAATGTTCATCAGTGGTGCTGGTGAATTAGAAGAGATGATGCACGATCAAATAGCTATCCATCAACTCAATGATTGCGTAAAAATGCTCGGAGTACCTGACTTCAAAACAGAGTTTTTCCCCTTTGTGAAGAAGAATATTGATTTGTTTGTTTGCTGTCACCGACAGGGAGATCCTTCCTGTACTTACATTGAAACCATGTCTTGTGGTGTGCCGATTGTTGGGTATGCTAACGAAGCATTCCAGGGAATTGCCAAAATGTCGGAAGCAGGATGGGTTGTGCCGATGAATCAACCTAAACAGATGGCGAAGAAAATTGCACAACTCAGCCAGAACCGGGAAGCCATTAAATCGATGTCGTTCAAGTCGCTGAAGTTTGCTCAACAGCACACTTTTGAGAAGACTTTTCAAGCTCGCGTAAAACATATGCAGCAAGTTATTGACGACTCAATGTCTTCTAATCAAGCCGCTGAAAGTCAATTATCGGATATAAATCCAGTTTTTGCACACTGCAAACTGGTTTAAGCATCCTTATAATACCAAATCCGGGTTTCCCATCCCCGTTATAATTGGTATGGTGCGTCGCTATGAGATCTCCCAATAGCAACGAGAGTTGTTCGTAGCGACGCACCCTACAATTTGATTTGAGTATGCCAGTTGCGTCTAGGACTGATTAAGGTAGCCACTGAGGTCGAAAACCTTGTAAAGGTAATGGTTGAGGTGAGGAATAGCCGTTAGATTTAGGTGTTTTTTTCAAACTAAATAGCATTAAACTCGACTGCTCGATCGCACTTCCGCCATCGGTTCTCAAATCTCCTTTAACTGGTTCCGTTTTCTTCGCAACTACCCGATCGAACAGCAATTCTAAACCATCGGGTGACAAACTCATTTTCGTTTCCACCTGATTAGGTAAAACTAACAGTGGCTTGACTTGAAATGTTTTCAAATCAACTGATTCAAGAGTCAACTTCTCAGAAAATTCTTGCCCTGGCTTTCGTCTAGTTAACAAGCAGTAAAGCTGAGGATTGCTGGGGTCAAACTGACAAGCGATAAATTCTCCCGCTGTGTTAATTAATTCTTTTTGCAACCCCTGATTTGTGACTAAAAAAATTGATTGGGTAAAATCGCTATTGTATTTCAACATAGCCGATTCTTTGCCGTCGGGACTGAAGCTGAAAACTCTCCGAAAAGATGGGATAAAATCTAAAGGCTTGACGTTTGGTGTCAGGGATAAAATAGCGATACCTTCCGCTTGGGGATTGGCAAGCGTTGCACTGTCTGGGGCGATCGTAAATTCTCCGGCTGGGCGACTCAAAAGCTGCTGTGGCGTCGATTCAACATCCGATCGCAGCACCCATAAACCAATGTCCTGTGGATTGTTCCTATTTGCGCGCTGAACCGCGATCGCCTTGCCGTCAGGAGACAAATCAAATTTAAGATTTTCGTAGTCTTGATTGCCTAAAATCTGCCGAATAGTGCCTGGTTTTTGAGTAGAATTGGGATTTCTGCCTGTAGTTACAGTATACAAAGATTGTTCAAACAAACCCGGTTTGTAATTCGACCATTCGCTAGCAGAAAATAAAATTCGATCGCCCGTTGGATAGATTCTAAAATGTTTAACTACTAAGTTTTGAGGAGTCAGGATGATTTTTTGTTTGCGAGTCAGATTGTAAAGAATTAACCGCCCCTTTTCTGCGGCTGCTGTACCTGTGTAAACAAAAGCTCGATCGGGCGTGCGAAATTGACTGACAAAGGGTTCGATCGCACTTCCTTGTTTGTCAAACCCCAACTTTTCCCGCGCTTTCTGCAATTCAATCTTATAGGTGCGATCGTACTGAGGAGGTGCAGTTAGAGTATATACTAACCGTCGCCCAGACCAACTAATTTTTCCCGGCAGTGCGGGTTCTATCCGCAGGTTTGCTTCTACGCTGCCCCGATCCATTGGACGACTAAAAGTCAGAATAAAAGCAGTATCTCTCGCTCCTACTTGTTGATTTTTCCAGCTAAAGTCGCGCACTTTCAATAAAGATCGATTGCCTGCTATTACCAATAAGCCGATCGCTAAGCTCAGCAATAATATTAATGACAAAGCAGCCCGGTCTATGGGTTCATATATCTTGAACATCAACATGAACATATAGCAGTTGACAGTTGACAGATAAACATTAACTATCGACTAAAAATTTCACAGTATCAACTCAAAACAATTATAGCCTTTCTCAGTAACCTAAGGTGCTATTGGACATCGGGCAGCGGGTCGGAAAGCATTGGGAATTGGATTTGCCAGGGTACCTGACTTTCTTGAGAATCGCTATAGTTACGAGCTATACTTTTTGTTTTCTTACTTTTTACTTGTGAGAACCCATAACTAACAAACAAGCCGGAAATTTTAACCATACAGAACTTCTTCCTTAGGTGCGGTGGCATCTTTAGGATCGAACTGTTTGAGTTTCAAAGCTTGCAGCAAAAACAGCCAGATATAAAGCGGATTTAACAAAACATACCGCTGCCAAAGCCGCCTCGGTTCCACGATCAACCGAAACAGCCATTCCAAACCGATCTTACCTAAAAACTCAGGAGATTTCGCCAAATTACCGGCATGAAAATCGTAAGCAGCACCTACAGCAATCAGTGGCATTGATAAATTGTCCCGGTATTCGTAAGCCCAAACTTCTTGTCGCGGACACCCCAAACCAACAAAAGTAATTGCTGCACCGCTGTTGCGAATTTCCTGGGCAGTTTCCAGTTTCTCTTGGGAGGAAACTTGCCTAAATTTAGAAGGCTGAGTCCCTGCAATAATTAACTTGGGAAAGCGCTGGCAAAGATTTTTAGATAAAGTCTCTAGTACAGAAGCTTGAGATCCGTACAAATAGATAGACAACCCTTCTTCGGCGGCACGTTCGCAGATTTCTAACATTGCATTCGGCCCGCACACTCGATCGGGCAATTCTGTATTGTAGAGCAAATTCAATGCCCACCTGACCGGCTGCCCGTCTGGTAATACTAAGTCAAGGTGATTGAGACGGTAGCGGTGAGTGCTGTCAAGCACCCCCGTCATTACACCATGAACCGCTAGAGCCGAAACCGACAGGGGTTTGCGCGCGCGCGCTGCGGCAATAATTTTGCTGACAGCCCCTTCGTAATTAACGGCGTCTACTAAGATTCCCAAAACATTCTTTTTGCCCTTATCAATCATTGAAAACCTCTTCAAGCCAACGATCGTGGTTACATTCATAAATTTACTTCCAGATGTGTTTGACTTTGCCTTTAAGTGTTTAGTTCAATTAGCCAGGAACTTTTTGGGCGTGATTCAGTCAACCACGAGAAGCTTCTTTCAACCAACGATCGTGGTTACATTCATAAATCTCCTGTAGGATTTGTTTGACGTTATACTTCATTTTCCAGTTTGGATAGTGACTAGCGAATTTTGAATTGTCACTAATCCACCAAATATGATCGCCAATCCGATTCCCTTCAGCATATGTCCAATTAAATTTGCGTTCCGCAATTGCCTCGCACATCTGAATGGCTTCTAACATCGAACAATTGCTGTACCTGCCACCACCTGTGTTGTAAACTTGTGCACTTCTGGGAGCTTTATAAAATTCATAAAAAGCCGAAATTAAATCAGCACTGTGAATGTTGTCGCGAACTTGCTTGCCTTTGTACCCAAACACGGTGTAGGGAGTTCCTGTCACGGCGCACTTCATTAAGTAGGCTAAAAATCCGTGCAATTGGGCGCCAGAATGATTGGGTCCAGTCAGACAGCCACCCCGAAAACAAGCCGTATTCATATTAAAATAACGACCGTATTCTTGAACTAAAATGTCGGCAGCTACCTTAGAAGCACCAAACAAACTATGCAAGCATTGGTCGATCGACATATCTTCCCGAATACCGCCTTCGTAACTGTGACCGGGTTCAATTTCCCACCTGTGTTCTAATTCAACTAAAGGTAATTTGTTGGGCGTATCGCCGTATACTTTGTTAGTGGAAGTGAAAATGAAAACAGCTTTGGGACAGTACAAGCGAGTTACTTCTAGAAGATTGAGAGTGCCGTTGGCATTGACCGTAAAGTCTATTTTCGGAGCACGGCAAGCCCAATCGTGGCTGGGCTGTGCTGCTGTGTGAATGACTAACTCGATCGCCTCGCCGTATCGTTGAAAGATATTGGTAATCGCTTCATAGTCGCGAATATCAACATCCAATGGTAATACTTGGTTCCCAATGACTCCTCTAGTTGTCGGCGGTTCCAATTAGTAGAACCGTCGGCGCCAAAAAAAAATTGGCGCATATTGTTGTCGATACCAACTATATCCAAGCCTTGCTTGGCAAAAAACTTACAGGCTTCAGAGCCAATTAAACCCGCCGATCCAGTAATGATTGCAACGCTCACTTGTCACCGCCTAAAAAAATAGAGTTTTCGTTGTTTTGTTCGATGGGATACATCAAAAATCATCCAGATTTCTGATGCAGTATCTCTGCACACAACTCAGCAAAGAATTGACCTTTAATATTCCAATCATATACTTCTCTGACTCGCTTTTGACCTGATTTGCCTAAGCGCGATCGCAATTCGGGATCGCCAGCTAAACACACGATTGCTGCCGCTAGACCTTGCACCGCACTCTCGGGGTCGGTTGCCTTGACTTTAATGCCAGTTTCAGCAGTCACTTGAGTAGCTGGGCCTCCCAAATCCAAACAAATTGTCGGACGGCCAATGCCCATCATTTCCGTGCAGACTCCGCCGCCGGAATCGTGCAAACTCGGATGGAGGAGAACGTGAGATTCGCCCATTTTAGAGAGAGTTTGAGCCCGGGGTAAAGCACCAAAAAAAAATACTCGATCGGCGATCCCTAATTCTGTCACCAAAGCTTCTAAACGCTGCCGTTCTGGCCCACCTCCCACAATCCAATATTCAGCTTCTGTCAGTTTGGCTTCAGCAAAAGCTCGTAGCCCCAAGTGTACGCCTTTCCAGTGTAATAGACGACCGACGCTGATGAATCTAATTGGTTCCTCAGGCGGAGTTGGAAATTTTTCTAGTTCCTGAATCTCCTGCTGCGACAAACCAACTTGCGAGAAAATTTTCACGTTTTGTGCTTTGAGAAATCGCAATCTGGCGGCCGTTTCTTCGGTAGTTGCCAGCGCGACGACACTGCGACGCGCAGTCAGCCCCACAAATGGATCGCGTTCCCCCAATCCTTGAGCTAACTCGCGCAAAGTTTCGTAAATTTTGCCCCGGCGGCTAAAATCTTTCCAAAAAGGCTTTGGTGCTGCTTCTGCACCTCCCACCGGCCCCCAAATAAAGGGATGTGGCAATAATGCTAAAAAACTGGGAGACCAATGTTTGACATATGTTACGTGGTGTACTATGTCAAAACCGATCGAGCGATCGAGTTTCCGAGCGATAAAATAAGCCCAGATTTGCCACAAATAATAGTGAAGTTGCAGCAATCCTTGTTTTCCTTTCCAATCGTCGCTCCACCCAAAAGGATCGAAGTAGATAAAATGTAGGTTTGGTATTGGGTTATCTTTGAGTTCTGCCTCAATGAACGATCGGCAAAATGTGCGAGTAAATACCCAAGTCTCGTGATATTTGGCAGCTTGTAAAACAGTATTCCATCCAACTCCCTCTTCGGAGCCGAGATTTGGTTCGCAAGCAAAAGCAGATAACAGAACTTTCATCGATAATGGGTAATGGGTAATAGGTAATGGGGAATGGGGAATGGGAATGGGGAATTGGAGGCAGAGCCTCCGGGTATTTATTCCCAGGCTCTGCCTGGGAACAAGGCTACTAACTACCAACGGGCGGGCGGACACTCTTGGCACCGCCCCTACCAACTGACTACTGACTTCATCAGAAATGATGTGACTTCGACGTAAGCTTTGGCTGCTGTTTCAGGAGTTTTCTGAGAAATTAGCTGTCGCGACTTCTGTCCCATCGACTCAATTCGATCGGGATTTTCTATAAAAATCTGCATTTTATCTGCCAACTCCTGGGCATTAGTAGGATCGAAAATATAACCATTTTCCCCTTCTGCAATTAATTCGCAGGAAGCTGCACCCTTTGAACACAATACCGGTTTCCCAAACACCATAGCTTCAGGCACAACCATTCCCCAGACATCTTCAAAGGTAGGAAACACAAAAATATCAGCTTGCTGAAAGTAAGCACCCAGATTTCCGTAGTCAACCCATCCCACCCACTTGACTCGATCGACAAAATCTTGCTCTTGAATAAAAGCTTCCAATTCTGCTTGCTGGTCTCCCTTACCCACAATTAGTAAAGTATAATCCGCAGAACCTTGCTGTTTGAGCATAGCACAAGCTTCTAAAAGCGTCTTAATTCCTTTTCTAGCTGTGATGCGTCCTACATATAGAAAGATTGGGTGTTTTAAGTTAAGATTTGGCGG
This sequence comes from Microcoleus sp. CSU_2_2, assembly GCA_012035135.1. Taxonomy (GTDB): domain Bacteria; phylum Cyanobacteriota; class Cyanobacteriia; order Cyanobacteriales; family Microcoleaceae; genus Microcoleus. Next base: position 16,897 of record JAAUPI010000034.1, on the reverse strand, counting down.
TTTACTTGTTTCCAAACATTTCAGCAATGCTTCTGCGTCGGGAACCAAATAAGTTCGCGTAAAAACTAGCTCTTGGGGCACATTGAGAACTTCTACTAAATATCTTTTCCCGGCTTGACTGTTAGAAACAAAAGCATTAGCAAACTTAGCTAAGATGCGTCTGACAAATGTCCGAAAACTAGAATCTCGAAAATCTGTATTTGGAGAACTACCATCATAAATAATTGCAACTTGCCACTGACAGAGCGGTTTGAGGAGAATCACCAAGACAGTCCACAGAGAAAAAGCCTGAGGAAAAACTACCTGAGGTCGAAATTTTAGCAAGTAACCAATTATGCTCGGCGATACTGCAATGAAACCGCGATCGTATCCTGTTTCGATCTTTTCTGTCTCGACAAATTTAGTTTCCCCTACTAACTGAATTGCCGATGCTCCCGGCAGCGTCGGATCGAACCCCGACCAAACGCGGCCCGTATAAAAAACAGTATTTTTAAACACTTTTGTAAATTCTTTCAATACTGGTTGCCAATATGCACCCAATTCTACTTCCGGCACCAGCCAAGCGACGCGCCAATCAGCTTTATCAACCATCACGTTCACCTTGGGTTTTGTTTTTAGTTAATCCCAATTTGCTCAAAACTGACAACCAAACTAACCTTCTGTAAGGTAGCAACCAATAAATTGGCCAAAATAGACCACCGTGACGCTGAGCAAATACTTTCCACTCTTCCCAGGGTTGCAGGGTAGCGTCTTTGAATGCTAAACCTTTAGGTTGGCTCATTTTTTGCAAGCCTTCACTCATATTGGCAGCGTCAATTTTTGTTGACTGCGGATTCGGTGAACAGGTTCCTTGATAGCCCGGAGCTATCCAAACTGTACAGCCTTTTTGTCTGGCACGCAAACCGTATTCCCAGTCTGATAAGTAATGAATGAAAGCTGGATCGAGGTTGCCAACAACTTGAACGACGCTGCGAGGAATGAGAACGCAGTTACCATTCATGCTGTCACAAGACTGAGCTGTGGTTGTAGGTTCGAGGAAGCGAAATTTAAAGGGAAGCAAGGGCGTAATTTTGACTATACCGCCGTAAGTAAAATCACCAGTATCTGGATCGTAAGTAGAGCCAGCAACGATCGCTTTTGTTTCTCCTTTTTCAATTAGCTGACTGCTAGTTGCCAGCAGTGAATTCAACGCTTCGGGCTCAAGTACAGTGTCGTCGTTAAGCCAGAGATAATAGTCGGGCTCGTCTTTCATGGCTTCGCTGAAAGCAAGGCGCATTCCTCCATTCCAAAATAAGTTGCCATCTCCGGAAAAAATCTTGACTTGAGGATATGTTTGCTGTACTGATTCGGCTGTACAGTCGGTACTACCGTCATCTACCAGATAAACGGTGAGTGCAATTTTACTTGTTAAGGTTTGATTGAACAGCGACTCTAGAGTGGCCAAAGTCTTTAACTTGCGGTTGTAGCAAGTCATCAGAACTGCTATAGTTATGTGCTCCATCTATCTAAAAGATTTGGCTGTTCATAAAAAATTGTCCTCTGTCGATCGATAGCGCCGATCGATTTTGAGTCCTATTCAATTAATAACTCAACTTGTCAACATCATCAAGAGATTGACGATAAAATTTACTATATTCAAAGCAGGCCAGCATCACAATCGTTACACAGAGTATTTTTTATCAATCAGTGCGCAGCAATGTTCGCGATCGAACTTGATAATTTGAGGATTTACGCAGGAGTCACGCGTTGCTGTCATTGCGCAACGACAGAGCAATCGCAGCCTCTATTTTTCATCGCGGATGCGTAAGTCCTAAGTTTATCGAAGAAGGGAACAGGGAACAGGGAACGGGCAACGGTTAAGAGTTCCCAATCGGGGTATAAAACCCCATCTTCTATCGAAGAAGGCACTCTTGGAACGGGCAACGGGCAACGGTTGCCTGTTCCAAGAGTGCCTGTTCCCTTTTAAAAGTTGTTTGTTTGGGTTGGGGTTAAATCCTCATCCCTTTCCCAGTCTGTTGCCTGTTCCCTATTGCCTGTTCACTTTTATTTTTCGATTTGCTACCCTTACCTACGTAGCACTTGCGTAAGTGTTTTTTTACAAAGTAGCACATCGATATATCCGAGAATATACCAATCAATATGGCTAGTTCTTGGCACAAATCCAACCAGCATTCGATCGGCTTAACCGCTGTACTTTGCCATTAGACATCTCCTAAAAAGAATCTCTTGCTGTTCGATATATGTAGGGGCGGTGCCAAGAGTGCCCGCCCCTAACGGGCGACAGTCTGTGCCGAAAACCATCGATTTTATGTCCAAATGCTTCACCCTCAAGAGCCTGCGATCGATCGCGATGGCCTAATTTCTGTTTAGGAGATGTCTATTAGACTTCTGGCAAAAAGCCTGTCAAAGGCAGGCAAGATGCCTGCCCCAGCAGAATTATGCCAGTTTAGCAGCTTGCCAAACTTCTTCAAATAGGTTTTTGTACTCGCGAGCTTGCACTTCTAAGGTAAACTTCTGTTCTACTTTGACACGAGCGCTGTCACAGAGCTGTTGGTGTCGCTCCGGATCTTCTAACACCCAAGCAATCCCCCACGCTAAGTCTTCACTATCATAAGGTTGAGCTAAATAGCCATTTTGCTGTCGATCGACAATATCTTTTAATCCCGTCACATCAAAAGCCACCACAGGTGTGCCACACGCCAAGGCTTCGGATGCCGTCTGGCCAAAAGCTTCATAGCGCGACGGGACAACCATCACATCAGCCGCTGCATAAACTTTGGCCAAAGTTTCATCATCCAATCTGCCTAAATAATGAGTTTTAAAACCAACATCGATCGGACTTTCAGGTTCAGCACATCCGAAAACCAAAACTTCAATTTTGTCCTGCCATCCCGACTTGCTAAGACGCTGCAAAGCCGGTACCAGTAACGGAAAACCCTTCCAACGATCGCCCGTTCCCTGCATCGCCCCAAACAATACCAACTGTTTATTTTGAGGCAAACTCAAACTATCTCTCACCTGCCGCCGGTTCAGCGGTTTGTACAGTTGAGAATCGAGGCCATTAGCAATCACTTTCACCGGATAATCTTGCAATAGCGAACTGGATTTCGCGCATTCCGCCAACCAATGACTCGGAGTCACCAGAGTCAAATTCAAATTTTGCCAAGCTTTCGCTTTGCGCTGCCAGATCCAGCGGGAAATATCGACATCTTTAGTGCTGTCCAGTTGAGGACAAGCCCCACAAGAATTCAGGTATCGATCGCAATCTTCACTATAGTGACATCCCCCCGTAAACGCCCACATATCGTGCAGCGTCCAAACCACAGGTTTGTTAAACTTAGGCAGCGTTTCAATTTGCATATAACCTTCACAAACCCAGTGCAAATTAATCACATCGGGATTAATTTTGATAACTTCCGCTGCCAGGGAATCCGGCACCCACTGAGGTGAAAAAATTACTTGACCCAGTTTCGGATAAACTTTTAAGGGCAATCTATTTAATTTAGCCCTGAAGTTCTTAAATTTTCTGCCAAACTTGTCCGGCAATTCGAGGACGCTGGCATCGTTACTCGACTTATATGCTGCCAAAATTTGGGAATCGACGCCGATATTTTGCAAACCTTGATGCAAGCGGTAAGTTGCTCTAGCAGCACCACCTTTTAGATCGTAATTGCTCGGAATTAAAACTTTCATTTTCAACCGCCAAGTCATAAAAAGGATATTTAACCTATCCCGAAATATGTTCTCACTCTTCTCTCTGTGCCCTCTGCGCTCTCTGCGGTTAATTATCTTTTCAAAAGTTGTTTAATCTTTTGGTGTACTTTCTTGACCAATTTCGGATCATAATCGTATAAAGTATTTTGAGTAAAATTATCAGCTTGCGCGTCCCGAATGACAAACGGAGGATGTTTGAGAGGAAAGTCGATCGATTCCACAGGCATATTATTGTAAGGACTGTTAATATCATCCGTGTGAGTTCCACCCGTTCCATGTCCGATATTTGCAGCCAAATTGACATTAGCCAGAATATTCAAACCATGTTGAATAAAACTAGCAAACGTCCACTGAAAATCCCAAGTATCGATCGCTCCTTCATAACACAACTGACAAGTTTTAGTCCAGATTTTAGCCGCATGAGCGTCTCCCAATACATCCATCAAAAAATTGGCATCCCGCACTTCCGGCCACAGCTTCATATCTAAATCGTAATGCTGCCAAGCTCGCCTCCAACTCGCCCAACTCCAGCAGTGAGTGTAGCGAGAAAAATAGTAGCTATAATCAGTTCGCTGCTGTCCAAATTGCACATTTTGTCCCGATATCGACATAATCCGTTCATCGTATCGGTAGCGTTCCAGCAACTCTTCAGCAAAGTAAAAAAAAGTGTTGTGAGGCAAACAATCATCCTCAATAATAATCGCCTCCTCAACCGTATCAAACACCCAATCTAACCCGCTAGAAACGCGCTGACGACAGCCCAAATTAGTTGTGGCATAATTTGTCAAAACTTCGCATTCCCAATCCACCTGGTCAATTACAGCCCTAGCTGCTGCACATTGTTGGTCTTCTCCCGGCTTGTCCGGCCGCGGCCCGTCAGCAACCACTAACAATTTAGATGGTTTGACTTTGCGAATTTCGGCAAATACCCTTTGAGTTTCGACCGGGCGTTTGAAAATAATAAAAGCGATGGGGGTTTTTAAGGGTCGATCTAACATTTTGCATTTTACTCCACTTTTTCGATCGCTATACATCAAGGTAAGGTGCGCACTGCGCACCCGGAGGATGCACCTATGAGTGCAAATCCTCCATCATTTACTTAAAACACCTTTGACATTAGATAATCTTTTCTGCAACCCTGACATCCTATTATCAAACATATCCAGGCAAGACTTCAAAGGAGTGCGTTTCGGCACCCCCAAATAACTCCCCGCATATTCGGCAAACTGATTACCTACAGGCACAGTCCAAAAAGTAGATTTAGGATTAGTTATTTGTGCAAAAAGCCTCTTAATTCCGTATCCCTTTTCTCCCGGCAAGTGCCAAGCATCAAGAGAGAGGTCTGACTCTGCTGCGGTGTAAAGTTTCGGCGATGTCCAGATGCGTTTGAGGTAAGGATTTCCAGTTCCGGCAGCGTAACCTTCCTTATTGTAAATATAACTTAGCATCTGCTCTTCAGTATTAAATTTCGACTTGCCCTCGGCAAATCTTTGCAAGCAAATCTCCCAAATTGAGTCAATTTCTTCAGATAACTTTTTGATGTCCTTTCCCTTACCAGCAATCAATTCTGCTCCATAATATTTAGGAGGTTCCTCAACTTTGTATCCTAAGTCCTGGTAAATCTTTTGCATTTGTCGCCTGCTCAGATCGCTGATCGGCTTATCTGCTGGTTCGTTTAAGTCATAATTCACTAACCCATGCTTTTCAATAGCGGACACCATCCTCGCTGCTGAATTTAGCCACACGCAATCTGAGTCCAGAGATAAACAGCTATCGTTATCTCCGCTATTATTTTTGAGGTATTTAACAATGTCAAACTTATAAAATGTGCTTCTGAAAGCGTGGTAAAATTCAGCAGGAGGCTGATAGGTGAACGGTAAATTGATTACTTTAACACCGCGTTCAGCAAAAAACTCTTCTGTGTTGAAGTTACCAATGTTTGGTATGCGCTCTGCATTCGTCAATAAAACATGATTGGCATGGGGATTGTTTCTGATGCTAGAAGCAAAGTATACTACTGCACAGCGCCAGTAAATAATTTGAAACTTGGTAGAAGAAGACAAACCGCCTGCTTGGGGGTAAATACTTTCTTGACCTTCCACATCGCAACACATTCCAGTAACGATATGAACTCTGCGATTGCTCATTGCCTATGCCTCCTAATGACTGTGTTTGTTAAATCTGAGATGTTGCCAATATCAATAAGGGGTTTTTGGGTGGGTGGGGGCGGGTTTATTTAATCTATCTGCAACCCGATTGGCTGTTGGCGAACCCTTTTGACCTCCAACTCGCACGATGCTCCGCTTGTCATCCGAGTTGGAGTTCAAACCCTACAGATACCCCACGAATGGTCCAATATCTCAATTAAATGCAACAAAATTACTTCAGACGATCGGACTATTTTAAAGTTTGCAATCGCTCCACGAATTAGCCTCTAAATCTACCAGTTCCATATCGGCTGTTCCCCCCGCAAAGTGCAGGAAAAAACTGTTAATATAAGCCGTAGTCACGCACGATCGCAGAACCTTATTCCCATTATTAGGAACTTTCAAGATTGAGTAAAGCTTCCGCAGCAGTCGCGGTTGCTCTTGGGTTACTAAAAATGGATAATTTAAGAACAAATAATCTGACCAGATTGCATTAAAGCGGTAGTCTATCCAATGAACGCAACCTGCTTTCAACAGTTCCCAAGAAAGAGGTCTAAATTCATAATTCCATTTGCCACCTCCCTTATCTTCATACTGATAGTATACTTTTTCTAAAATTTCGCGGTGGTACTGAGGAGACATTACCATCACCCCGGCGTGAACTACTTGGTCGAAATCAGGAGGCAGGCCGTAATTGCTATAAACTTCTTGCGCGGTGTGGTTAACAATCGCAGAACTTCCCCAATGTTCGTACTTTCTTTCCAACGTCTGTTTAAACAGTTCCGGCGTGGGCGCAGACCACTCTTCTACAGCGCCTACTTTATCAACAGGAACATCTTTAACAATGCAGGGCGCGAGGGCGGCGTTGATCAGGATATCCGAATCTATCCACACAATTTGCTCGTAGTTTGGGGAAAAATCCTGGCTGAGGATCAGGCACTTTTGCCATGAAGGGGAACGTTTTTGAGCGCGTTCTGAATTATCTAGTGGCTTGTCAATGCAAATTAGATCGTAGCCGTGTTTGTCTGCATATTTTTGCCAGTTGGGTTGGCACAACCTTTGCCAATCTGCCAAGTATTTTTCACCAATTGCCAGGGTTACTATCGCTTTTTTATTTGCCATTTTTTAAGTTTCTCCTGTTATTCGTCTGCTGTCATGTGGAAATAAAAATCTGCTTGCGTCTCAATCATTTGAGCCGCAATATTCGCTAAGATATCCGCGCTCATCTGAGAGGGTAAATATCGATAGCGAAAACTAGCCAATCGGGGGTTGGTTTCTTGATAAAGAACGTCTTGGGCAAAGTTTCCCCAGCGAGTTTCTATCAAATCAAGGGTCATCCCGGCCAGGCCAGAAGGCAGCAGCATATTAGAACCGTGCAGACCAATTACTAAACGGCTTTCTGAATATATTTGGCAAGTTTCTTTCTCTGTTTGGTCGTTAAACCTCTCTACTCTACAATCTTCAATCCACTTGGGAAATTGAGTTTTCGTCCCCAATCCTGCTACTGCAAATTTAGCTTCTGGGAGTTTCGATCGAATTTTCTCAAATAACTGCTGCACTTTCCAATTTTGAATTGCCAAGGCAATGTCTAGCAGTTTCAGCTTTCTGAGGACTCGAAATAAAAAACTGTTGACTAAAAGCCGGTCTTCCCGCCACACAAAGGTAATTTTTATGGCGGCGCGATCGTCAAAACTGTGCTTCGGAACTCTAGTAAACTTGGTAATATCGAATCGACTGGGATGCGAATAGGCTTCGCTCACATAAATTTCTTCAAAGCGCTGAGATTGTTTTTCCACAAACTCGGCGAAACTCGGATAGTAATCTTGACCGTTTTTCAACGATATCGGCACTGTCCAGACTTCCGCCACTCCATCGGGAACCATCCACCGGAGAAACTTTTGGACAATCACAATCAAACCCAAATCTGGGTTAGATTCCAAATGCCTCTGGGCGTTCAGCAATTTTAAAAGGCTGTGTCCGTAAAGATAATCAATACAGTTTAAGACGATTACCCGCTGGTAGGACTTGAAGATTTCCTGAGAAATTTCTAACTTTTCAGACTTAGGATTTTGCAGAGATTTGAGCAGAGGTTTTGCCAAAAGTTCGTCAGCATAGTTGTCGCCGCTAAAAGTTGCTCCTTTGGCTAAGTCAATCTGATAAGGAGTTTTAGCTGCGTGACCAATTCTCAATTCCTCAATGATTTCGCCACCTTCGGGAGACTCAGATACTACACAAACGTGAGTGCCTTGCCACAATACTTTGACAGGTTTGAGTGCTTTGCCAGAATACGGACTGTTCGATCGATGTTGGAGGTTTGGTTTAATTTCAATCATCTTATCAATCCCAGCAACCGGGAAGCAGCCTTGAATAAATTGAGCGAGTTCAAGATTAAATTGCCAAAAGGTCTCAATTCTTTAATCAAAAAGTTTACTAGTATAATTACATAGAAATAAGTCATTAAAGTTGCCACCGTTGCTCCCAGGGCTCCATATCGAGGAATCAGTAGACTGTTCAATACTATATTAAAAATTGAACCGACAACCGTCAAGTAAAGACCGTATCGCAGTTGACCTTCCAAAGCAAAATAGGTATTTCTGGCTATTCCGAAGTTGCTCCCGAATTGAGCCCAGACGTAGACAGACAGTACGCCGGCTGAAGCTGCATATCTCGGCCCGTAAAGAGTCTGTACGATGAAAGGAGCCAGCAGAGAAATTGGCATCGCCACTCCCAACCATAAAAGTAACATAGTATCCGAGTAAATCTGAAACTTTTTTAGGTATTCGGCGTAATTTTTTTCTCTTAACTGTGCGAGTTTGGGAAAAATAGAAGAAGCGATAATCATTGGCAAGAAATCGCAAATTTCCGACAATTTGACTGCGACTGCATAATATCCCAACTCGGTTTTATTTAAAGAACCGAGCATAATCTGATCGATTTTGGAGTAAATAAAAACTGCCAAGCTCGACAGCACTAGCGGCCAACTTTCGCGAAGCAGTTCTTTGCCTCGCGCCCAACTGACTCGCCATAGCTTGAAATCATTTCCCTTGCTTTGATAGACAAATGTTAGGACAATTGCCCCCAAAGCCATCTCTCCCAACCTCACCCAAGCAAAAGCAATCAGCGGCGCATCAAGTTGAATCAATCCGATTCGGACTCCCGCAATCAGTAATGATACGCAGTTCTTAGCCAGAACAGTATACTTAGATTGAACTTGGGACTGAAACCAAAAATTGATCGTTTCAAAAGACTGAAAAATAGTTCCGGCTGCGACTATACCCACCAGCCAGCGAGTTAAACTGTCATTGGGATTCAGTACCGAAATTACTGTCACCGTTAACAGCAAAGTGAAGATTCCGCCTATAAATTGGAGGGCAAAAGCAGTCCCCAGAGTCTCTTGCTTGCATTCAGGATTGCGAGCAATATCGCGCACTACCAGAGTACCCAATCCCATCGTCGCCACCGATGCAAACAGCGACACAAAGGCAATCGCGTAGTTGAGTACCCCAAATTGTTCCGGCCCCAGATAGCGAGCCACCCACACACCCACAAACAAACCGAGAGCCATCTGCAAAATTTGGTCTGTCACCAGCCAAGCCAGATTGCCGAGTACCTGACGGAGGCCGGGACCAAGCTTTTGACTTACCGCAGTTAGCTTGTTTAGCATCAGAAAGTTTTGAGTCCTTATAAGAAAATAATATACTTGTCGATCGCTGGAAAATCAATCTCAAACCAATTTCAATAATATCATAGATCGTATTTCTATCAATTTGTAATTTTCTCAAGTTAATCTGGATTTAATCTGAATGCAGATCGTAAGGCAAGTCTCGTCCGTAACTGCGGCTAGCGTTAGATGCAGACTTAGCGCTATCGATACTGAGTCTAACTGTTATTAATACGTAGGCAAGCCACACATCCCCAATATCAGTGAGAGAACCTTCAGTAAGGTTATTTAAAATAATAAACACTAAGTAAATTATCGGTATTCCCGCTTGAGCTAGCGGCCTACGGCTCAGTTCCCGCACTGCAAAAATCAGATTAGTCACTAGGGAAACTAAGATTAATATTAGTCCCGGATAACCAAAAGACAGCAATATTGATATGGGGCCATTGTGAGCAGTTTTCGGTTGAAACCCATTCGGAGTATATACGAAATAAGCTGGGGTTTCGGCTCCAATTAAATCTTGTTGAAAAAAGCCATTAAATCCATAGCCAAACCAAGGGCGGTGATTTGCCGCCGCGATTAATTGCGGCCAAAACTCCGTCCGCCCAGTCAAGGTCAAATCCTTGCCTAAACCCCCAACAACAATTGACTCTAAATTGTCTATTATATAAACGCTGGCAATAGTGCCAAATGCCATAAATCCGACAATCAAAGTAAATGCCCATTGAAATTTTAACTTGCTCAAAAAACTCAAAGATGATACCACAACTATGAGCATCAAACTATTAACTAGAGAACCGCCGGAGCTAGTAGCTCTGACTAAATAAAATGAGAACAACATGAATAACAGAGCTATCCAGCGTTCTTTCTGAGTTTTAGAATTTTGCGAATAGTGTAGATACCAAAGTGCTGTACTCACAACCATGATGCTGCCCAGAGAATTTTTGTGGCTGGTAATGCCTGCAAATTCCCTTACCACATTCGGGTATCGCAAAACGCTAACTATACCGATCGATGTATAGCCCCACCGCAGTAAGCCAGATAGTTCGCGCCACTCATATCGAGCACCCAGATAAAAACCAACCAAAGAAAAAGCTGTAAACGCTATCCCTGATTTCAGCGTAATTTCCGGAACTAGCGACCACAGCGACGATATAATCGGTAGCAAACAATACAGCGAGAAACCAGGATTTCTCATCAACAAAAATGAGAGACCTTCTACAAATTGATTTTTAAAGAAAGCAATAAATCTTCCGCATAAGATAAATATTACCCACGGATAAAAAACCAAAGGAAGTTGATTGAGCGTACTACCATCTGTTTCGGCAACATTAATAAAATGCAGGTAGTTAAACGGAGGAAGATTGACGTGGGGAGATATGAATATATAAAAAAGAGCAAACCATTTTTCAAAAGCCAGACCAAAATTTCTTTTGGTGGCAATTTGAAATATTAAAAGCGTGATAATTAACCCGGAGAATCCCACTAAAAACAGCAAGAAATTATTGCTGAAAATTAGCTCCCTAATCATTCTCGCCATAAATACCTACCGTTTTTGAGACATCGATCGATTTAGCAGCGGGTTAGTTCCATCCAAATAATAGCAAACGGGAACCGTGGTCGCGCCACGCGGGCGTGGCAGTTGGTCGCAGTTCTGACCAACAGCCTGGAAAGAAAAATCCACAGGCGACGCCTTGCGCTGAAAATGATGGGATTTTTCCTTTTATGCGCGATTTATGCGCGATCGATATGGCATTTCAATGGGGAGCGATTAGACTGGTGAATAATCCTCACAGAAAATAGGTAGCCTGTGGTTAACGCCGATTTTCCCAAACACATAACCGCGCCAGTTTTGAGTTTGACTTGGTGCGCGATCGCTAGTGCGAGTATTTCCGTTGGGTTCCCGCAAGGCACCCAAGCGCAAGTGCGATTGCTCCCTGGCGCAGTCACAACACCGCCTGCGGGCCTGAGACGATCGCCCGAAAGCTACAAACTCGGCGGGGGCGATCGGATCCAAATCGAAATCCTCGAAGTACCCGAACTCAGCCGCGGCTACGAAGTCCTCTCAGATGGTTCGGTCAACCTCCCCCTGATCGGGCTGGTGTCCATCCGTGGCCGCACGTTAGTAGAGGCCACCACGATCATCCGTAACGCCTACCGCCGCGTCCTCAAAGACCCTGTAGTCACGGTCAGCCTCGTAGCAGCCCGCCCCCTCAACATCGGCGTGATCGGAGAAGTCACCAGGCCCGGAAACTTTACGATTCCCCTCACCTCTGGTCCGGGGGTCGCGCCTTCAGTCCAGTATCCGACTGTCACCCAAGCACTAAAACTCGCAGAAGGCGTCACCGGCGTCGCCGACATCCGCAACATCCGCGTCCGTCGCCCGCAGCCCGACGGCCCGGATCAAGTCCTCAACGTCAATCTCTGGAGATTCTTGCAAGAAGGAGACATTTCTCAAGACATCATTTTGCAAGACAGAGACACAATTGTGATTCCCACTGTCACCACCTTCAACCAAGCAGAAGCCCGCCAATTCGCAATCGCCAACTTTTCGCCGCCTCCAGAAAAACCTCGATCGATCTCGATCGTCGGCCAAGTCACTCGTCCTGGGGCTTACGTAGTCATCGGCGGTAATACCAACACTGAACTCAGCCGAGAAGGCTTTCCTACCGTCATCCGCGCCATTCAGCTAGCAGGCGGGATTACCCCCGACGCCGATATCCGTCAAATTCAAGTGCGTCGAGTCACCAGAAGAGGCGAACAAATTATCCCAGTCAATCTTTGGCAATTCTTAGAATCCGGCGACGGCGCCCAAGATACCATCCTCCAGCAGGGAGACACGATCGTCATTCCCAAAGCCACGATAGTCAACCCCGCAGAAGCTGGATTGCTGGCCAACAGTAACTTTGCTCCCCCCGCCATCAATGTTTTTGTGGTAGGAGAACTCAAAACCTCTCTCGATCCCGTAAGGCTACCGGCCAATGCTACCCTGAATCAAGCTTTGATCTCCCGAGGATTTTATGGTTATGAGAATACTAGAGCTAGAAGGAATACAGTTGAGCTAGTTCGCCTGAACAACGACGGTACTGCTACTAAACGCACGATCGAAGTCGATTTAACTCAAGGAATTAATGAGGAAATAAATCCTCAACTTCGCAACAACGACATGATAATCGTGTCCCGCAGCAGTCTCGCCAAATTAGTAGACCGGATGAACTCTATATTGGGACCTGTCGGGCCAGCTACCGGAGTGTTAAATTTTATCAACATACTCAAATCTATATTTTAGCCTTCAGGCTGCGCCTAAGACTTTCGGCAACCTGATTTGTTGTCGCACAAAAACTCGATCGACGCGACACCCTTTCCTAAACTAACTCGATCGAGACTGCCAGTCAGCAGTTAGAATGAACCAAGAGCAGATTTATCAATACCGGCAGCACAGCAACCTCAAAAATATCAACCTCAAAAATACACGGGCCGAACATGGATAGCAGACAAGATTATCAACCCTTCACACCCAAATCTAACGGCAAACTGCCTCCCTTGTCAGCTCAGAGCTACAGAGATAAGTTCGAGGAGGCAGAGGAAGAAAAACTCGATTTGTCCTGGCTGTTTGGCGTCGTGCGTCGCCGCATCCTGGTCATGGCAGCAGCCACCATTGCTTTGAGCACCCTGGCAGGAGCTGCGATCGTCGCCAATTCTAAAAGCATCACAATCGACTATGAAGGTTCATTTTCCCTGTTAGTAGAACCAGCCACCGCTGAAGGTTTGCTATCCAAACAATTAGACAATACCGTCGCAGCCGATTTAGCAAAAATCAATATAGAAGGCATTAGCTTGGTAGACTACGAAACCCAAATTCGGATTTTGCGCAGTCCCAAAATGATGCAGCCAGTGCTTCAGGAATTGCAAGCTTGGTATCCTAAACTAACCTACGGCGAGCTGATGTCAAAAATGTCGATCAGTCGGGTTAACTACACAAAAGATGGCAAACAGCAAGGCACAAAAATTTTAGAAGTTCGCTACAAAGATCCAGATACCAGCAAAATTTACGGCGTATTGGATAAAATATCTAAAGCTTATCTAGAATACAGTTTGCAACAACGGCTGACTGGCATCAATCAAGGCATTAAGTTTATAGATATGGAGCTGCCCAAACTCCGAGAAAGAGTGGAAGTGCTGCAACTGCAAGTTCAAAGGCTGCGACAGCAGAGAAACTTGTTCGATCCCTTGCTAGAGGGAAAATCTCTATCAGAACAAGTTCAAAGCATTCGGGGGCAGCAAGTAGCTCTTCAAGTACAGCTAAAAGGGATGCGTAACCTCTACCAAAGCTATCAAAAATTAGTCAATGAAAATAATCCAGTTGGGGTGCTGATGACCCAAGGGCAAGCTTACGGTGCACTATTAGGTCAAATCCAGAAAATCGACTCAGACCTCTCATTAAAATCAGCTCAGTACAGAGAGGACAGCTTGCCGATTTTAGCACTCAGAAAAAGTCGGGAAGAACTGATTTTAACAGCATCACAACAAGCAAAAGAAGTGATAATGGCAAATTTAGACAGCCAAATCAAAGAAGTTGAAGCACGCGATCGAGAAATGACGAGAGTGCAAAACGAACTTAACCAAAAAATTAGAAGTTTTTCAGTAACAACGCGACAATACGACAACATACAGCGGGAACAACAAGTAGTTACCAAGAGTTTGTCGGACTTTTTGGCAAAACGAGAAGCTTTGCGGATCGATGCAGCTCAGCAGCAAATACCTTGGGTACTGATCAATCCTCCCGAAATTCCGGCAGATAAATTCGGCAAGTTTCTAACCTCTACCGTCAAACAAACTCGCAAACAATTAACCCTGGCAATAATTTTAAGCAGTTTGTTGGGCATAGCAGTCGGCTTGCTGGTAGAAGTGCTAAATACTGTTTTCCACACTCCAGAAGCAGTGAGAATGGCAACAAGATTGCCGATTATTGGGGTGATTCCGTTTACCAGAAAAGTCAAGCGCAGACGGTCAGTTAGACTCCAAAAACCGTCCCTAGTTAAAGTTGAAATTGCCGATACCAGTGCAGCTAAAAATAGTGTTCCCATCCTCGAAGGTAGAAGTATTTTTAGCGATTTGGACTATCAATTTTTAGAAGCATTTCGATCGCTCTACACTAATATTCACTTGCTCAGTGCTGGTAGAGCGATTCGATCGCTCTTAGTCAGTTCGGCCTTAGCCGGAGACGGAAAATCTACAGTAGCCCTACACCTGGCCGCCACAGCAGCAGCAGTTGGCCAGCGAGTATTGCTAGTCGATGCAGATTTGCGCTGTCCGCAACTGCACGCTAAATTGGGATTGCCGAACGTGCGCGGACTCAGCGATGCCATTTCCACCGATATCAGTCTCAACGACGCCATTCAGCGCGCGCCCTCAGAAGACAATCTGTTCGTACTGACAGCCGGTCAAATTCCCCCCGATCCGATCAAACTCCTCTCCTCCAAAAAAATGCAGTATCTAATGGAGCAATTTCAAGCGTTTTTTGACTTAGTGATCTACGACACACCGCCCCTCGTCGGCTTGGCAGACGGTCACTTGATCGCGGCTCACACAGACGGCACAATTATGGTGGTGCAAATTGCCAAAACAGACCGATCTCAAGTTCGCAAAGTTTTGGAAGAATTAAAAATTTCTGGAGCTTCCGTCTTGGGAATCGTTGCTAACGGTTGTCAAGGTTCCGATCCTAGCTACCGCCAGCGCCCAGTCGGTTTAGAGACCCTTTACGACCAAAAACTACCAGTTTTAGGCAATAAAAATAATAATTAGACCCATTTTGCCATCATCCCAGTGGCGATCGTCGGGAAATCTGGTCGAAACAGCCGGCCCAAAACGTACAACTAAGCTAAATCATCATTTTTCGACTTAAAAGAACCATTTGAGAAACAAAATGATAGACTAGCTACCAGAGTAGGGTGTGTCAACCGAGATTTCGCGGATATTTAATTCGCGGCAATAATTAAGAAAAAGATTGGGAAATGAGTAAAAGTGGGTAAACTACATTTAACAGAGCGCAATCTCAATCAGGCCAAGACACCCTTTATTGTGAACGTTTCAACCCAGAAACTTGGTAAGGACTATATGAGTACAGTTATGGTTGTTGATGATAGCGTCACTCTGCGGGAGATGATCGCCGATTTGCTCAAAGGTAGAGGACTGAACGTCACAGTAGCTAGCGATGGCGTCGAAGCTCTAGAGCAAATCAAGGCCAACCGACCCGATTTAGTCGTTCTGGATATTGTGATGCCGCGGATGAATGGCTACGAAGTCTGTCGGCGACTCAAAAGCGACCCTAAAACTCAGAGCCTGCCGGTGGTAATGTGTTCGAGCAAAAGCGAAGAGTTCGATCGCTACTGGGGAATGAAGCAAGGAGCCGACGCTTACATCGCTAAGCCATTTCACCCTCAGGAATTGGTCGGCACTATCAAGCAACTGCTGCGGGGTTGAGGCGGACGGGGATAGGGAATGGAAAAAATCGCCTTTGCTAATTCCTATTTCCGCTCCCGCAGCCCCTTAAACTACTCGATTCACGATCGTCCACACATCGCCGTCCGATCGCACGTAGGGAACAGAAATACTCTTAAAACCAGTAATAAAAGGCTTGTAATAAACCTGCCAGTAGCTTGGGCTGATTTGGTCGGCAATTGCTTTAAGTCCTTTCACCTCCGACGCTAGTTCCGCTGCTAGTTCATTAATTCGTTTCGCGTGTTCGCGAGCAAGTTCTCTCCCCTCTTCAACTTGCTGCTCCATCGGGCTGAGTTTTTGCAATTTTCCCGACTGCTGCTGTTTTTGACTTAATTGAGCTGATAAAGCAGCGATCGCATCATCTATTCCCTTGACTTCTGCTGACACTTGTGCTGTTTCTCTGGCGTGACGGCGGTAAGCATCCGCGATCTGCTTCGTAAAACTTACCCAAACTTAGCTAAAGCTATCTTTAACCAAAATTCAGAGTTCACTTCCTGCGCTATTGAGTGGTCGGCCATCCCAAGGTAAGCAGGCTATCCCCCTCAAGCCAAGGGTTCCCAATTTAAAATATTTAAACTGGCGTTCAAATCGCGGTCTATCGATAAGCCACAATCCGTACAGTCGTAAGTCCGAATACTTAATGGCATATCTTGCTTGTGTCCGCAATTGCTGCAAATCTTAGAACTGGGAAACCAACGGTCTACCAGCACCAAACTTGCGCCATACATTTTACATTTGTACTCAAGTTGCCGCTTGAATTCGTAAAAACCCAGGTCGGCTATTGCACCCGCTAATTTGTGATTCGCCAGCATTCCTTTGACATTCAAGTCTTCTATTTTGATTGACCTGAATGTTTTCGCTAAATAAGTTGTTA
>JAAUPI010000033.1 GCA_012035135.1 Microcoleus sp. CSU_2_2 | reverse complement strand
GGAGAGGGGGAGAGGGGGAGAATGGGGAGAGGGGGAGAACAACTAGTTAATTCTGTCTTCTACCTTCGGGTAGAATAATCGTGATCAAATGCGATCGATAATTTAGATGTGTCCGCAATCACTGCGTTTTAGTGGTGGGCAAGGAACTGTAGCTGAAGCGATAGTCAAAATGCGATATCATGGAAAATATCCGAAAAAGACTTTAAAACCTACCCTCCTGGGGAAAGTCTACGGTTGAGGAGCTTGCTGGAAGGCAAGGATAGCAAACTGCCATTTTTGGTAACAGGAGATTGCGCCCAAGAATCTGGATCTGAGGATATTTAGAGTAAAATCTCTAAAGAATCCTAAAAGGCTAGACTGACGATCGAACAGAAAATCTAACACAGTTATCAAACTCACAATCTCTGGAGAATCGAGGTAGAAGCATGGCAGAAATTACTAAAGAAGAAATGCGCGAACGGCTGGGAAATATTGACCAGATCCGAGATATAATTTTCGGTGCGCAGCTTAGAGAATACGACAATCGTTTCGACAAAATAGATTCTGACTTGTCGATGATGCAGCAAGATATGCAAGCTCGTATTGAACAGGTAAAAACAATTCTTGGCACGGAAATTAGGACTGCCATTGATTCATTTGAAAAAAAGGTTAAGTCAATTACTTTAAATACCCAAGAAGAAAGCGCGGATCTCCGGCAGCAACTCGATCGCGTTAACAGAAAATTTTCTAGCAGCATAGAAGCCCTTGACGAGGCGATAGACAATCAAACAGGTTCGATTCGCGAGGAACTATCTCAAACGAGAGAGCGTCTGGCTGAAGAAACTCGCACTTTGAAAACACAAGTTTTTGAAGAACTCGATCGACGCTTTTCCATGCTCAGAGATGTGAAAGTTTCTCGAGACGACATGGCAGAAATTCTGTTTGAACTCGGCATGAGGCTCAAAGGAACTGAATTTGTACCGGAACTTAAAGGAGCTACTGACAATAAGTTAAATAACGAATTTCTGTTGCCGGAGCGCCACCATCACGGATAATACGGATAATAACGCATGGCTTTACCGAAAGAAAATCCGACAGTTGAAAATCAGTTAGAGGGTTTTGTTTCTAAACCTGACGAGTCCGCTGCCAGTGCAGCATCCCAGCTTGAACCGTTGCTTAATCTGTTGCTTGAACTCAAGATTGTTACTGGTGTAGACAAAAAAAATCCAGCATCTAAACCTGACAATAGTGGTGAAAGCAGCAGTGAAAACGGTGAAGCTGGGATACTCGGCGGGTTGAACGATTTGTTAGGTATTTCCGAACCAGTAGCAGTAAATGTAACGCCAACAACGCCCGTTCCCGAACCGGAGTCTAGCGACGATCGGGCTGATTTAGAGTTAAATAATCGGCCGTTGGTTACTCAGAAACTCAACGACAGCGAACCAGAATTCGAGCGATATAATTCAGAGTCGAAACCTGACAGTAGCACTGAAAACGATCGAGCTGAGGTACTCGACGGGTTGAAGGATTTGTTAGGTATTACTCAATCAGCAGCAGTAAATATCAAGCCACCAACCCCAGATCCAAGACCAGAATCCGACGATCCCGTGGCTGCGATCGACGAATTAAAAAACTTTTTATTTGTTACTCAGAAACTCACTAACTCAGAACTAGAAAAAGACTATTCCTCAGCTCAAACTATAGATGTTTCAGCGATCGAACAACCAGATTTGGATGATAAATCCCTGTCGATTCAGCAATTGTCTAATTTGACAACTGAAGATAATCTACAGGAAGTACAGGGAAAAAGATCGGAGGATGGCGATCGGCATTTAGAGGATTTGCTCGCTTCTGAAACAAAGGCGAAACCATCTGACACTCCATCTAAAGCCACCAGAACGAGGTCAAAAGAGCCAGGAGAAAGCCAAGATTTAGATGCTGTGGTGACTGCGACTCAAAAAATGCCAAACTTGCTAGAACAGCCCGCACGATCGCAACCGACAGAAATATTGGGGGAAATCAAACAGGACCTCAATCAAGCAGAAGGCGCGATGGAAACGCTGCAAAATCTGATTTTTGGCTCGAAAATATCAGATATAGAGCAAGTAAAAAATCTACTGGCAGAGAACGATTTGCCTGGGGTGCGTCGCCTGATGGTAAACATCAACGACAAATTAGGAAAATTGGAGCATCAGATTTACGATCCCGAAGAGTTGATTCAGTTGATGCTACCTTGGATTGCTGACATTCTGGCTCTCAAAATAGCTGATTCCAGAGAAGAAGTTGTCAAGGCGATCGTACCAATTATCGCCGACGTAATTCGAGCGAAAACAGTGGAAAATAAGCAGGCAATGAGCGCTGCCATAGCTGAATTACTCCCCGACGCACTTGCCCAACAAATACAGAATTCGCCAGCAGAAATTGCTAAGGCAATTGCACCGGAAATCGGCATTGCAATTAAAGAGCAAATCCGCCTTGACCAAGAGTCGATCGCTCAAGCCCTAGCACCGGAAATGGGCAAAGCGATTACAGCCCAAATTGAACTCGAACGCGACGCAATGGTCGATGCTCTCTATCCTGTAATTGGCAATACTATTTCCAAATACATGGCAGAAGCTATCAAAACAATCAATGAAAAAGTGTCAAACGCTCTCAGTGTCGAAGGAGTTCAGCGCAAAATTCGCTCCAAAGTACAAGGAGTCTCCGAAGCCGAATTAATCCTCAAAGAATCAGTAGCCTTTACTGTCCAAGCAGCATTCTTAATTCACAAAGCATCGGGCTTGGTAATTTCGGAATCTCAACACTCAGGAGATTACCAATTAGAATCGGAAATGGTAGCAGGAATGCTCACCGCTATTCGCAGCTTTGTGAACGAGTGCATCGTTCAGCCGGGAGAAATTTCCGAACTCAATCAAATTGAATATGGTGACTCCAAGATCATGCTAGAAGTAGCGGGATACTGCTATATGGCAGTCGTAGTTAAAGGAGAACCACCGCCGTCGTTCATCACCAAATTGCGGCAAACAGTCAGTAATCTGATCTTAAATTACGCTAAATTAATTCATGAATTTAACGGAGATCCCGATACTATACCGACATCGCTGCACCCGTTTATAGAAAGTTTATTTGACCCGCTGACCAAGCAAAAAATAACAAAAACCCCGATCGTCCTGATGGGCCTGAGTTTAGCAGCACTCAGCTTAATTTTAGTACCTTGGGGAATTTATCAGTACCGTAGCAGCATTGAACGTCGCTTGGAAGCAAAAGCCTCCACAGCTTTAGCATCGACTCCAGAATTAGCCGTTTACCGCTTAAACGCCGATGTAGAAGGCGAAACCTTAAAGTTAACTGGAAAGTTGCCAAATCCAGAATTGCGGACAAAAGCTGAAAAAATAGCCTTGTCGATCGCACCCAATTTGAAATTAGATAATCAAATTGTCGCTGTAGATGTACCTCCAGATCCAGTTTTGACAGCGGCTGAGGTGATGCGGATCGCCACTGTTTTGAACAAAATAGAGGGCGTTTCTATTTCTAGTCGGTATGCCGATCGCAGAGTTACAGTAGAGGGAACAGTCTTTCAGAATGCAGATGCACAAAAAATTGCTCAGTCTTTCAAGCAAATTCCCGGAGTTGAGTCCGTCATCAGCACAGTTAAATTAAATCCGTTGAAAATTGCAACCCGCATCTATTTTGAGCAGGGAACAGCAAAATTAGACTCTACACATCAAGAGACAATTGTCAATGTCAAAGATTTTCTTAAACAGTATCCTCAAAAACGTATTAAGATAATTGGTCATAGCGATCGCGTCGGTGAAGCTATCGCAAATAAGCAGTTAGCGGTGCTTCGCGCCGAAACAGTCCGAGATGCCCTCGTGCTCCAAGGAATTGACCCGAAGCGCCTCCAAGTCGTCGGGAGTACAAATCCTCCTGCTGGCGTGGAACCAAATCAACCGCTACTGTTAAGCCGATGCGTGCTATTTGAACCAATAACTAAGAGCATAAACAACAAATAACTATGTCAGTTACTATATCTAAAAAAATCTGTATGATCGGGGATTTTGGTGTGGGAAAAACCAGCCTAATCCGCCGCTTTGTCGATCGGCAATTCAGCGACCAATACCTTTCCACTGTCGGAGTGAAAATTTCCCGCAAAAGCGTGGAATTAGAAGGTGTAAAAGAGCGGGAAAACGTGACCGCACAGTTGCTGATTTGGGACTTAGAAGGGCATACAAAATTCAAAGGAATTGCCCCGACTTACTTGCAAGGAGCCAGTGGTGTTTTAATAATTGCCGATGTCAGTCGATCGGAAACAGTTGAGCGAATTTCCGAACACATTCAACTCTATTCTTCAGTCAATCCGAAAGGAGTCATCATCATCGCTTTGAACAAAGCAGACTTGATTGATGAGGAAAAATTGGCACTACTGGTCGAAATTGCCCATTCAATAAGTCAAGATAAAGTAGTAGCAGTTTACACAACATCTGCTAAAACAGGCAAAGACGTTGACGAAATCTTTCACAAACTAGCTTATACAATGGTAGAACAAGCATGAACCTCTTTTGCAAAAACTTTTAAACCCGCAACAAACAGAGTATTTTATTGTCAATGAAAACTTGATCATTCAGGAAACCTCCGCCGAGGTGCAGCGGTTTACCGACATTCCAGGTGATGCTATACCTGGTGCGGATGCCCGCGTCAGTTTTCCAGAACTGATTGGGAGTGAAAATATCCTCATGTCTATAATTAGGGGACAGAGGCCGAGTTTTGAACTCAAAGGTATCGCTCGGTTTACGAACAATAATTATCCTTTATATTTTAATATTTTAGCGATCGAACACGAAGACGATCGAGATAGCGCAGGTAAATTGCTAATTTTGATTGAAGATGTCACCGAAAAAATGGTGATGAAGCAATCATTGATCCAGAGAGCGAATGAAGCTAATCTTTTATTGAGTGCCTTGGCAGCTTCTAAAGATTATATAGATAAAGTTGTTCGATCGATGGGCGATGCTTTGTTGGTAACAACAACTTTAGGAACTATTAAAACAGTCAATCAATCGGCACAAATTTTGTTTGGATACAGCGAAGCAGAATTGATCGACCAGCCTTTGTCCATGATTGTTGTCGAGGAAAAATTGCTTTACCAAGCTCGCCACCGCTATATTTTATCTCAAAAAGAGCTGCTCAGAGAACTTGAAACAGTCTGCAATACTAAAACAGGAGAAGAAATTTGGGTAGAATTTTCCTGTTCGGCAATTCAGACGGAATTGAAGGGGCTGTACGATTTTGTCTATGTCGGTAGAGACATCACAGAACGCAAGCAAGCAGAAGTAGAAATTCGTCGCTCTTTGGCAAAAGAGCAGGAACTAAGACAGGTAAAATCTCGTTTTTTTTCGATGGTTGCTCACGAATTTGGCAATCCTTTAAATACAGTATTATTTGCTACTCAAATTCTCAAAGAATATGGTGATGAAATTACACAAGAGGAAAAGAACCAATACCTCGAACACGTTAAATCAGCATCTAAACATATGATTCAGCTATTGGATGACGTGCGGTTGCTGAGCAATGCAGAGGCCGGAAAACTAAAATTCAATCCGGCTGCACTTAACTTGCAAAAATTTTGCAGCGAGTTAGTAGAAGAAATCAAAATGAGTTCCGGGAAAAATCATCCAATTGACTTTGTTTGCCAGAAATTAGTCGCGCCCGATCGAAAAAATGACAATTCGTCTGAAAAAACACAAAATTTTCCCGTAGTCGATCAAAAATTGCTCCGTCACATCTTGACAAATTTGCTGTTAAATGCAATTAAATATTCTCCTAACGACAGCAATATTTATTTTGAATTAAATTGTTATAATGAAGAAGCTGTATTTATAATTCGAGACGAAGGCATTGGAATTCCAGCAGAAGACGAAGCACAACTATTTGAATCTTATTACCGAGCCCAAAATGTAGGCAAAATACCGGGTACGGGGCTGGGTTTATCTATAGTCAAACAGTGTGTAGACTTGCACGGCGGTCAAATCGAATTTTCTAGCGAAACAGGATTAG
This sequence comes from Microcoleus sp. CSU_2_2, assembly GCA_012035135.1. Classification (GTDB taxonomy): domain Bacteria; phylum Cyanobacteriota; class Cyanobacteriia; order Cyanobacteriales; family Microcoleaceae; genus Microcoleus. The sequence continues at coordinate 27,772 of JAAUPI010000033.1, read as the reverse complement.
GCACTACTTTTAGAGTCGAAATTCCATTTTACAAACAGAGAGAAATAGATTAATCTCAGATAATGTGATATTGAAAGCGCATTTACCACTCACAATCCAACATGACAACCCTGTTTAAAAAACTGTTGGTTCCCCACCACTTGGAGTACCTAGCGTTGGATCGGGACTTTTTAATCCAAGAGACATCTCCAAGCGTGCAGCGGTTTGCAGACTGTCCTGACGAAGTAACGGCGGGAAATGATGTCCGCATTCCCTTTCCTGAGTTACTAGGAACTGAAGAAATTTTAATTGATATTTTTGAAGGACGTTTGCCAAATTTTGAGTTAAAAGCGATGACGCGGGTTTTAGATAATAACTCGCAACTATATTTTGATATGTATATCGTCGAGTTCAAAAATGACGAAAATTCTCAAAGGTTAATTGTATTTTTTGAAGACGTAACAGACAGGATGGGTTTGGAACAAACTCTCGTCCAGGCTACCAATGAAATGAATATTTTATTGAGTACCTTAGCGGCTACTAATAATTATGTTGAAAAAATTATTACTTCAATGGCCGAAGCTTTGTTGGTAACAACGGCGTCGGGAAAAATAAAAAAAGTCAATCAAGCTGCTCAAGATTTGTTTGGTTACAGCGAATCCGAATTAGTAGACAAACAAATAGATGTTCTTGCTGCTGAGGGCGAATCTTTGCGCGCAGTTAGTCAGCAGCAACCTTTATTGTCTCAAACTAACACCGAAGTAATTTGCACGGCAAAAACCGGAGAAAAGCTAACAGTTGCTTTTTCCTGCACGGCTATTGCGACTGACATTAAAGGCATTGCTGAAGCAAGAGCCGCCGCCAACGATTTCCTATACATCGGCCGCGACGTTACAGATATACAGCGAGCTCGCAAGCGAAAAGTAGTTCAGTATGATACTACCCGAATCCTCTCAGAATGCGAAACAGTCAAAATGGCGATCGCAGAAATTCTCCCCGTAGTTTGTCGTAGTTTGGGCTGGCAAGCCGCCGAACTTTGGATGCCAGAAATAGGCGAAAAATTGGTGTCACTAACTAAGAGAAAGGTGCCGATTTCCGATCCTAATTTGCTCAGATGTGTTGCAAGTTGGTCAAATCGCTCAATTTCCATCCCCAAATTTGTAGGATTTGCCGAACAAAAGACCTTTGCAGTGGGGGAAGGATTTGTCGGTCGCGTTTGGGGCAGTGCTTCCTCTGAGTGGATTGCAGATGTAGCAGAAAACGACTCATTTGTACGCAGAGAAATTGCGGCTGAAGAAGGAATTCACGGAGCTTTTGGCTTCCCAATTTTGGGTGACTATGATCGGGAACGGTCGGCGAGATCGGTTTTGGGAGTGATGACTTTTTTCAGCTTAGAAGTGCAGTCTTTTGATGAAGAATTGCTCCAGACAATGACAACTATGGGCAGCCAAATCGGTCAATTTATCAAGCGCAAGCAAGCAGAATCTGCTCTGCGGGAAAGTGAAGAACAACTGCGAGACTTATTTGAAAATGCTACGGATTTAATTCAAAGTATAGGAGCAGACGGTCATTTTGTGTATGTCAATCGAGCTTGGAAAACAACTCTCGGATATAGCGAATCAGAGATTACTCGGATGACAGTTTTTGACATTATTCATCCCAATAGTTCCCAAGAGTCTATCGATATATTATATCAAGCTATTAATAAGAAAACTATCAAATCCCACACATTTTACCCAGACTATATCCAAGCAATATTCATTACTAAAGACAACCAACAAATCTGGCTGGAAGGAAGCATAAGCTGTAAATTTGCCGAAGGTTCGCTAGTGGCAATTCGTGCCATTTTGCGAGATATTACCGCCCGGAAACAAGCCGAAGAAGCGCTAGCAAAATCTGTATCTTTGCTGCAAGCAACGTTTGATTCTACTGCTGACGGAATTTTGGCGATCGATCGTACTGGAAGAATAGTTACTTTCAATCGAGAATTTGTAGAAATGTGGGGCATACCTTACGAAGTGATGGCACTACGAGACGACGCAGCAATGATCGCCTTTATCCTCGACCAACTTAAAGATCCTCAAGCATTTCAAGAGAGAATAGAATCGCTTTACGAACAGCCAGAAGCCGAAAGTTACGACTTGTTGGAATTTAAAGATGGCAGATGTTTTGAACGCCATTCCGAACCGCAGCGCCTGGGAGATAAAATTATCGGTAGAGTCTGGAGTTATCACGATGTCACCGAACGCAAGCAAGCAGAAGATGCCCTTCGCGGAGAACAAGCAAAATCCGAAAAGCTGTTGTTAAATATATTGCCCTACGCGATCGCAGAACGGCTAAAACAAAACGAAACTACTATTGCCGAATATTTTCCAGAAGTAACAGTTTTGTTTGCAGATCTTGTGGGTTTTACACCTCTGTCTGTTACGATGAATCCGATCGAACTCGTAGAGTTGCTCAATCAAATTTTTTCAGGCTTCGACTTGCTGTGCGAACGGCATGGCTTAGAGAAAATCAAGACAATCGGCGACGCATACATGGCAGTAGGAGGAATACCGAATCCTCGGGTAGACCACGCGGAAGCGATCGCCGAAATGGCTCTAGATATGCAACAAGAAATAGCCTTATTTAATGTCAAAAATAAGAAGTTTTTTAGCATCCGTGTCGGCATCCACAGTGGCCCTGTTGTTGCTGGAGTAATTGGGATCAAAAAGTTTATTTACGACCTGTGGGGCGATACAGTTAATCTTGCTTCGAGGATGGAATCTCACGGTTTGTCTTGGCGGATTCAAGTTAGCGAAGTTACTTACAGCTTATTAAAAAATAAATATTTGCTTCAGGAGAGAGGAATCATTGAAGTTAAAGGAAAAGGACCAATGAAAACTTATCTATTGCTTGGTAGAAAATAAGTTTCGGGAAGTGGGAATTACCATCTCAGTAGTTCCACTTAAATAAAACCGATGCTACCGGACACGATATGACTAAAAAGCTCGCTGTATAATTCTTCTTGCTTCTTGCTTCTTGCTTCTTCCTTCTACTTAGCTTGTTTCAAGCAGAACAGACCAGACTTATGGAAATTGCCACTTTGCCAACTTCTTCACTATCGCCTTTAGCATCTATTGACCGCTACCCTCTGACAGTTGCACCGGAAACTCCCCTCGCAGATGCGATCGCCCTGATGAGTCAGACATTAAATGCTTGTCGGCTGTCTAATGCACAACCGCTGGCAGAGTCAAAGGAAACGACAAAAACATCGATCGGTTGCGTTTTAGTTATCGAAAGCGATCGACTAGTTGGGCTGCTAAGCAAGGGAGATGTGGTGAACTTAACCGCCGCCGAATTCTGTTTGGAAAAAGTGAAAGTAGCGGAAGTAATGAATCGGAATTTCATTGCTATCAAAGAATCTGAATTTGTCGATGTTTTTACCGCACTCAACTTATTTTGTCAACATTCGATCGATTACTTGCCAATAGTAGACGATCGAGATCGATTAGTAGGTTTAGTCACTCCCCATAGCATTCGTCAAGAAGTTGCGAAACTCCAGCAAAAACAGCGCGAACTGTTAGACAGCAATTCCGCACTGGAAAAACAAGTTAGAGATCTCACCGCACAACTTCAGCAGCAAATAAAATGCGTCAGCGAATCCGATCGCAGAAATCGCCTCATAGCCCAAATTGCCTCCCGGATTCGCGCTACTTTGAATATAGAAGATCTAGTTAATTATACAGTTGCGCAAGTGCGTCAAGTCTTGGAGTGCGATCGGGTGTTGGTTTGTCAGTTTGCCCGTGACAGGAGCGGCAACATTATTGCAGAATCAGTCGCTCCAGGGTGGAAAAAAACACTAGGAAATCAGGTGGAAGATACTTGTTTTTTTAACAGGGAAAAAGGAGAATATTTTGCCACAGGTAAATGGATTTGTCCCGATATTAGCAAAGCGGGTTTAACGGATTGCCACTTGCAGGTATTAGAAGGCTATCAAGTAAAAGCCAATCTTGCTATCCCGATTTTAATAGCAGACAGGCCAAACTCCCCGTCACGCCCGTGGGGCTTGTTGCTGGCTCACCAGTGTTCTGGGACGCGGGGCTGGCAAGAATCAGAACTAGAATTGTTAGACCAGTTAGCAGTGCAAATCGCGATCGCCCTACAGCAAGACCAACTGCTCGATCGTGCCCAAGCCGAACTCGCCCAACGTTCCTTAGCAGAAGCTGCCTTGCGCGATCGTTCCAAACAACTCAAAAATGCGGAAAATGCCCTCCAAACTTCAAGAACCCAACTCAGCGACATTCTCAACAGCGTCACAGCATCAATTTCCAGTTGTCGAGTATTTGCCGATGGAGACTGGGAAAGCGATTCGGAGTTGGGGGCAGCTACCTTTACCGATCTCACTTATCCAGAAGATGTCAAAGCAGATTTAGAGCAATTTCAGCAGCTTGTAGAGGGCAATATTTCTCGTTTCGGGATCGAAAAACGCTTGATTAAGAAAAATGGCGAGCTGATGTGGGCAAACTTGACGGTGACGCTGATCTGCGATCTCGACGGCACTCCTCTCTACAGCATGGGTGCGATCGAAGATATTAGCTACCGCAAGCGGGCAGAATGTGAATTGCAGCAGTTAAAAGAACGCTTGCAATTGTTGCTGGCTTCTAATCCGGCGGTAATTTTTACTCTCCAACCAGCGGGGGATTTTGCTACTACTTATATTAGTGACAACGTGAGGGCGATCGTCGGTTACTCTTCCCAAGAGTGTTTAGCAGATCCTCACTTCTGGTCTAGTCGCATTCACCCTGAAGATCTCAAGCAATTTTTAGTTGGTTTTGCGAATTTGTCCGGACCAGAAAATCGCACTTCCGAGTACCGCTTTTTACACAGAGACGGATTGTACCGCTGGCTACGAACCGAACTCAAGCTATTGGTAAACAGCAAGGGCGAGCCGATCGAAATTATTGGTTACGCCGCCGATATCAGCAATTCCAAATGCGCCGAAATAGCCTTGCGGCAGCAGTTTGAGCAAGAGAAACTCGTCGAAGCGATCGCCCGTCGCGTCCGCCAGTCTTTAGAATTAGCAGAAATTCTTAACACAACTGTTGCCGAACTCCAGCAAATATTGGCAGTCGATCGAGTCATGGTTTATCAACTTTTACCCGACGGCAGCGGTAAAGTCATTGCCGAAGCAGTGGCGGATGAATGCAGTCACATCCTCGATCGAGTTTTTGCAGAAGAGGTTTTTTCCCCTGAAAATTATCAGCATTATTTGGAAGGGCGAATTTGTGCCATATCCGAGCGCGACGGGCGCGACTTTACCCCTTGTTTAGTAAATTTCATGCAAGAAATTGAAGTTAAAGCAGAGTTAGTAGCACCCATCGTTCAGCTAAATCAGCTTTGGGGACTGCTGATTGCTCATCAGTACGATCGACCGCGCCAGTGGCAAGAATGGGAAATTAATCTATTTCAGCAATTGGCAAATCAATTGGCGATCGCCATTCAGCAATCTCTGCTATACCAGCAATTGCAATCTGAACTAAATGAGCGCAAACAAGCTGAAGAGAATTTGAAAAATTCCCTCAAAGAAAAAGAAATCTTGCTCAAAGAAATTCATCACCGCGTCAAAAACAACCTCTGCGTAGTTGCCAGTCTGTTAGAATTGCAATCTGAAACCGTTACTGATTCGCAGCTAGCCAAGATGTTGGCAGAAAGTCAGCATCGTCTTTACTCTATGGCTCTGATTCACGAGAAATTGTACCGATCTAAAAACCTACGACAAATTAATTTAGGCGAATATATCGAAGATTTAGTAACTAATTTGTTTCACTCTTACAATATTAACGACAACCGCATTCAGTTGCAGGTATTTGCTGAACCCATACTACTAAATATTGAAACTGCGACTCCCTGCGGTTTAATTGTCAATGAATTGGTTTCAAATACCCTGAAACACGCTTTCCCTAATGGCACAAGTGGTACAGTTAGTGTAGAATGCTATCAAACAGGCGATCGGGAAATCCACCTATTCGTCAAAGACAACGGGACTGGCTTTCCTAAAAACTTAGATTTTCGCAAAACGGGATCGATGGGTTTTCAAGTGATCTGCACTTTAACCGAGCAGTTAGACGGAACGATCGAATTATCAAGAGAAATAGGCACAGTATTTCACTTGAAATTTAATGAGCTAAAATACTTTTCCAGGCTATAAAGTCATGAAAGATAACGACAAAATAACTAATATTTTGATTGTAGAAGACGAACTATTGATCGCTAAAAATTTATCTCAAAAACTGGAAAAATTGGGATACAAAATTGGCGATATCGTTTCTTCAGGAGCAGACGCCATCCAGCGCGCGAGCGAAATGAAGCCAGATTTAATTTTGATGGATATAGTCATCAAAGGCGACATTGATGGTATAGAAACAGCAGCTATAATCAATCGAGAACTAGATATTCCAATTATTTATACAACTGCCTACGCCGACGACGAAACTTTGCAGCGAGCCGAAAATACAGGTTCTTACGGCTACGTCCTCAAACCTTTTAAAGAAAGAGAACTGCACGCCACCATCAAGATAGCGATCAGCAAACACAAAGAGGCAGTTAAAATGCGAAAACTTATCGCACTAGCAGCAGCGACAAGTGAAAATAGATCGCGATTTATATCGATGGCATACCATGATTTAAACACTCCCTTAACTACCATACAGCTATCGGCTGAACTGTTGGAAGATGTGGCAGTGCAGGGGAGGCTAGGAAGCACAAATAAAACTGTCGATCGAATTAAAAAAGCTGTCAGCAATATGAGTGAATTGCTGGGCGATGTTTTAATGCTCAGCAAGGCAGAATCCGGCAAACTTTCCTTAAATTTACAGCTTGTAAATGTGGTCGATCTATGTACTTCTATTTTAGAAGAATTGCAGCCGATCGCCACTCACAAACACCTGGTAACTTTCCGCACTCAAAAACAACCCATGCACGCTCATCTGGATGCTAGACTGCTACACCATCTCTTGACTAATTTGCTATTAAATGCAATTAAATATTCTCCCAACGGTGGCACAGTCAATCTAGAATTAAGCTCCGAGGATGGGCAAGTAATTTTTGGCGTACAAGATGAGGGAATTGGCATTCCAGCAGAATCTCAAGGGAAACTATTTCAGCAGTTTGAACGGGGTACTAATGTAGGCAATATTAAAGGATCGGGGTTGGGACTCTGCATTGTGAAACATATTGTTGACCTGCACGGCGGTAAAATAAGTGTAGAAAGTGCGATCGGTCAGGGTACTACATTTACTGTCGCGCTGCCTTTGTTGAGTTGACATTAGTTATTAGTCTTCGGGTGCGTCGCCACCTTGAATCCCTCAAAAAATCGACAATTGATCAGCGACGCACCTTACCAATTACCAATTACCAATTACCAATCCTCATTTCCCGTCGCCCGATCGGCAAATCGCTCGGCCAAAACAGGTACAATTACCAAAGGATTGCTGAGTCCCGAAAAAACGTGCAGCCCAGTTTTAGTGCCAATTGCCCCTACGATCGGCAGTCGATCGGCACTAAATGCCACAATACAATCGTGCCAACTTGCTCGTAAATTTGCCAAAGCAGGCAAAACCTTTCCAATACCTGCACGAATAGCTGCTTCGCTAGCTTGGCGATCGACTTTAGCATTCAAATCGCTCAAAGTGCGAGATAATTGACCGATACGCAAACTGCCGTCCTTAAACTGAATTGCACCAACATCTAGAATCGACGGTAACAACTCTTTACCCGGTTCATCCCACAGGCGATCGACCTCAATTTTACTCGCTTCTGCTTCCAATTCAAAACGTTTTAATACTGCCGGCATCACCAAAGTCCTGAGTTTGAGATCGACAGGTGCAGTTTCCAAAATTTCCGCACGGGTAAAATAAAGCCTGACAGAAATACCCGCTGCTTTCAACAAACTCCGACTCCAACCTCCAGCACAAATCACCACATTTTCGCACCGATAATTTGCTGTGGCTGTCTTGACTCCCGAAATCCGATTTCCCTCTTCTATCAACCCAATTACCTCAGCAATTTCTCTCGTTCCCCCCAACCGCAAAAACCCTTGACAGTAAGCTTGATTTGTGGCTGTTGGTGAAAGATGACCGTGACGGACACTCAGAGCACCTGCGATCGCACTTTTATTTAGCAAAGGTTCCAACTCGCCCGCTTCTTCTACGTTCAAAAGCTGCGGAGGAATAGCAAAATGCGCATAATTAGCTACCACTTTTTCGGCATCAGCACCAGCATCAATTGTCAGTAACAAATCTAACTCGCGAAACTCTGTATCTCCATCTAATTCCGCAGATAAATTGCGATGGCGTTCTATGCCTTCCCGACACAATTGGCGAGTTAAATCAGTTGTACCAGACCAATAAGCCAAGCCGCCGTAACTAAAACGAGTTGCATTTTGCGGCGCAGCATCTCGTTCTAACAGCAGTACAGAAAAACCTTTTTTTGCCAGTTCGTAACTAAGAGCCGCCCCGGTAATGCCACCACCGACAACAATCCAATCGTAACTTTTCATTTGCAACTAAAAGAGAATGTTTCGATTTTACCTTAATTTTTTGATGAACAGGCAAGATGCCTGTTCCACAAGAAAGAAATTTCCCTTGGAGAACAAGCATCATGCGTGTGACTGATGCAAACAAACAGAAAAGTGTTCAAATTTTATTTTCTTCTGCCTTTCCCCTTCTACCTTCTGCCTTCAAAAAAGCCTCTACCTACAGAAAGAGGTCGTCGGCGATTGACACAGCTTAAACTTCCACCCCTTGAGAGATGTTTCAGCAGCATGATTTTCTGTTCAATAGTAGCAATTACTGTCTGCTGCACGCAATTTAGAAACACCTGAGAGGATTTATGAGTATCGACAAACCCAATCAAACTAAAGATATTTTTCGTAGCGCCAATCCGGGCGATCGCATTTCCGACGAACCGCAAACGATCGAAGAAAAAGCCCAACAACTCGCAGTAGACCACGTTCCAGACATCACGGGAGATACAGTTACAGTTCCAACTTATATCATCGTCGAAGAACCGGATGGGGAAAAGAAAGCCCTGCACCACGTCAAAGATGCTGAAGAAATTTCTAAGGTGCGTCGCCATCTACAATCTGCAAATAAAATCGAATATCTTACAGATCCGCACCCTACAATATAGCCACCTTTCTCAAAGGGGAATTCCCGTCTGTTCAGTTAATTTCACTCACTTCCCAAGAATTAACTCTTCCTGCTGCCATCAAAGAAAAGTAGCGCCTAGTAGATTCCGGCAAAATAGCTCCCGCCAACAGAGCACGATCTAAATTAGCTCCTACTAGCGTCGCCTCGCTCAAATCTGCTGCGATCAAATCTGCTTGACACAGCTTTGCCCAATTCAGATTTGCCCCTCTCAAACAACTTCCCCTCAACTTAGCCCCTGTTAAGTTTGCTCCCGCCAACTTCACCCCCCGCAACTGAGCCGCGCTGAAATTCGCCCCCGCCAAATTAGAGCCTTCCAAATTAGCTCCCACCAGTTTAGCTTCGCTGACGTTGACCCCGCTCAGATCGGCACCGCCAAGATTCACCCCATTTAAATGAGCTCTCCGCAGACTAACGCCCGTTAATTGAGCTCCAAAAAGTTTGGCACTGATGAGCCTTGCACCGTAAAGATTGGCCCACTTAAAATTAGCTCCCATCAGGTTTGCGCCCAAAAAGTTAGTTAGTTGCAAGTCGGCACTACACAAATTGGCATTCCATAACACCGCAGCGCGCAGGTTGGCGCTGGCTAAGTTGGCCCCGCTTAACTTTGCCCTCGGCAATTTTGCTTTTACCAAAAAAGCTCCCGTCAAATTAGCTTTTGTTAAGTCTGCACCTGAGAATTTGGTTTCGCCCATTTTGGCAAAACTTAAATTTGTTCTGTGCAGTAAAGCACCTTTAAGCGTTGCTTTGGTGAGAAACGCCCTGCTGAGGTTCGCCCCGGAAAGATTAGCCCGCGAAAGGTTGACTCCGATTAAGATGACTCCGCTGAGGTCGGCCCCGCTGAGGTTGGCCCCAGCAAAGTCTCTTTCTCCTTTCTCGTATTTGTTGAGCAGTTCGCTAACTTCCATAGGGCGTGATACCTTCTCCGATTGGGGGTTTTCGATCGATAAATCGTTGCTAGGAGGTTGTTTCAGAAATTAGAAACTTTAAGAAATTAGACTGTTTCAGCGTTAGTATCAAACTGTACAATCCTCTTTAACAGAAGTTAATGTTTAAAAGCGATCTCTTAATAAAGATTTTATATCTTTCTCTAGGTAGCGATCGCTTTTTCAGAAGAATTGAATAAAAAGTTAACTTTTCTTGACATATCCAGTCATGGCTTAACGATCGACACTAATTTGCAGCTTTAGGCGAACCGTGCCTTTCAATCCTACGGGAGGTTGCCAAGAAATCAGGGCTTTTTTGAGAGTTTCAACGGCGTCTGATGGTTGCAGCGTGGATGTTTTAGAGTCGATCGCCACTCGTGCGACACGGCCGTCTTGTACCGACAACTCCCACATCGTCTCGCCGCTAGCCCCAGCCGGGAGAGTCACAGATTGCAGGTATTGAGTCAGAGTAGCGCGAGTCGCCACATCCAACCCTTCGGCAGTGACTACCAGTAAGCGAGAAGCCTTTTGCTGCTGACGTGGCGTTGGCTGCGGCTGTACTGCTGGAGGTGGGGCTACTGGTGCATAACCGCGAGTCGGGGTAACACTACGAACTCCACCGCCTCTGGTTTGTTCGATCGGCCCTTCCGGTTCAAACACACCTTCATAGCTAACGCCTTGTGGCAATTCGACTGGTACCGGCACCAGGTGGCGAGTGCCGTCAGGTTCGACTCGCACCTCTTCGCTAACAGCCACAAACGCTGTATATTCCGATAGCAAGCGATAAGTCAGGGCCGTATTAGTCACAGATTCCACCAGAGATTTCGTCTCGCCACCAAACATTTGATTCATTAAATCCTTAATGCGCGATCGACCCCAAAGTTGAGCGATCGCCGGATTGCCAAAATCAGTATTAGTTGCCGCCAAATTTGACTCCCGCTGCCGGACACTGACAGATTGAGAGAAATTAACTGGTAAAATCTGTTCGTAAGTTTTGCCACCCGCTTGAGTGCCTCGGATGTGAAGTTTGCCGCTAGCGCGATCGCCCTTCCTGCCAAACAAAACTAGCGGCTGACTGGCAAATAAATCCGGAGGCGCGATCGGATAAATTTCCGGTTTTTCCCCTCCTCCTTCCCAAATTACTTGAATATTAGTCAAGACAGGATCGTTAATTTGGCGGAAAAACTTTTCTGCTGCTTCTACCGCCGATTCATCTTGACGAATTACCTGAGATGTGCCTCTTCCCACTTCCGCCAAACGGTTGAGCAAAAATCGATTCACAGAACCGCCGACGCCAAAACTGTAAAGTCGATTTCCCGGTTTCAGGCCCCGCTGAACTAGGGCAAGCACTTGATTTTCATTACCAATATAGCCATCAGTAATTAGGACAATACTCCGCAGCCGATCCGTTGTCGAGGCGGGAAAATTCATGACTGTTTGGAGGCCGTTGAGCAATTCAGTACCGCCGTTTGCCTGTAACTTGTCGATATAATTAATTGCGCTTTGTCGATTTTCTGCTGTATTAGCTAAAGGATTAGTTGAAAGTGCTTTCGCAGTATTAGCAAAATCAATAATTGTAAAAGTATCCTCAGGATTCAGCCCTTGAATGAAGCGGCGCATCAACTCCTTCGATTTTACCAGCGGTTCGCCCTGCTGAGAACCGGAAGTATCCATTAAAAATACGACATCTTTAGGTACAATTTGAGTAGTCTTATAGTTTAAGGCAGGAATCAAATAAGCAGCAAAATGTCCGCCCCGAAGATCGGCTTGAGTTAAAACTGTTGCTTGAGTATTTTGGCCCGCCACTCGATAGCGCAAAATTAAATCTTTATTGGGAATCGTGTCAGAATTGGCTAGTTGAACGCGAACAATATTGCCGCTACGTTCAGTTGCAATTTGATGAGAAGTAGAGCGAACATCATTAATCGGAATTCCGGCATCTATTTCTACCGAAACGCCGATATTATGACCCGATCGACTTCCCGGAGGTAAGATGGGCGGGTTAAGTCGAGTAGCATCAGTCGTATTTCCTGAAATATAGCGAGGCCCTACGACCATTGGAAACACAAATTCGTAATCGCCGCCGGCAAATTTGAGACTCTCCGTATAGCGAATAGTAACTTCAATTTTTTCTCCCGGTTTGATATTAGCGAGAGACTGAGTAAAAATATTGTCCCGTTCTTGTTCTAACAAGCCCGTAGTTCTGCCTTGCTGTCGAGCTTTTTCGTAAATTCCCACAGCTTCATCGCGCCGTTTAATATTAGCTTTAATAGTTCGATCGGCTATTTTAATTTCCATGTCGTCCACCGCCGCTTCGTCGGGCAAAGGAAACACATAAACAGCTTCCAAAGGTTCGCTAAAAGGATTTTCAAACTGCTGTACAACTTCGACGCGAGAGATATTGCCAGCAATTTTTGCTTTAGCTTCAGTCTGTTTGAGAGGAAAGACTTGTTCTCGGCGCGTATTGGGAGTTGTGACGAACAAACCGCCCACAGGACAACGATTTTGGAGCGAGCGATCGTTATTGCAATTCACCTCATTTATCGCCCGGATATTCGGCGACTGAGACGGAGAATTTCCTCTCGGAACTATTGCCCGCGCCCCGTGCGGAGCCAGCCAAGTGCCACACTCGATGGCTGCGAGGAATGCGATACCAGCAAAAAGCAACCGTTGAGGGAAGATAACGCAGACAAACTTCATAGGTGTTTTTTTAGCAGATTTGAGATGCTTTATATACCATGACCTTAACCTTCGCAAAACGTTCCTGAGTTAGCCTTGTGTCAAAAAGCACTTCCGGGCGGCAACGGCGACCTGGTTTCAATACGGTTCAGTTAGGGGTTGTCCGAAGAGAGGAACGAAGCAATCGCAGTATCTGTTTTTCACAGCGTTTTGACTTCCTGACTCTCCAATCCCAAGCGTATTGGGGCTGGTCGATCGGGCGATCGACCCCAACTTACAAGATTGTATAATTAAGTTAGAAAATTAAATAGGTTTAACCGAAACCTCTCAAACCCTAATAAATTGTAATTCCCATGAGTTTTATCAATCCCAAAACCGACTTCGCTTTTAAAAAAATCTTCGGTTCGGCTGACAGTAAAGATATTCTGATTAGCTTCTTGAATGCGCTGCTATACGAAGCACAGCCAGTTATCGAAGATTTAGAAATTCTCGACCCTTATTTGGCTCCCAAAATCAAAGGAGTTAAAGATACTTACTTGGATGTCAAAGCCAAAATTACTGGGGACAAGACTGTAATTATTGAAATGCAGGTCTTGAATGTAGAATCCTTTGAAAAGCGGATTTTATACAATGCCACCAAAGCTTATTCAGTGCAATTGAAAAGCGGGGAAAACTACAATTTATTAAATCCGGTAATTGCCTTGACAATTACGGATTTTCAAATGTTTGAAAATTTAGACACAGTGATTTCAAGATTTGTTTTCAAAGAAAAGAATTTTTTGATCGATTATCTGCCTAATGAGTTAGAATTTATATTTGTTGAGTTGCCGAAATTCGACAAAACGTTAGAGGAGTTAGAGACCCTGACTGATAAGTGGATCTATTTCATGAAAACAGCTCGAACCCTAAGGTCTGTGCCGAAAGAATTGGAAAGTGTACCTGAACTACGCAAAGCTTTTGCGATCGCCAACGAAGCCAATCTAGAACCTGAAGAATTGGAAGATTTAGAGAGGCGAGAAATATTTATTCAAGACCAGCGCGGTGCAATCACCAAAGCTACAAGACTTGGGATGGAAGAAGGCATCAGAAGAGGTATCGAACAAGGTATCGAACAAGGAATTGAACAAGGTATCGAACAAGGAATTGAACAAGGTATCGAACAAGGAATTGAACAAGGAATTGAACAAGGAATCGAACAAGGAATCAAACAAGGAAAGCTACAATTAATTATTCGTTTATTGGAGCGCAGTATTGGCGCACTATCGCTGGATATCCACACCCGCATCGGTCAGTTATCCGCTGAGCAATTAGAGAGTTTAGGAGAGGCAGTATTAGATTTTGCCACTTTGTCAGATTTGACAACTTGGTTGCAGGCACTAATCAATTCTCATTGATTAGTGCAATGAGTTTAGGCGCAATCCCCCGTGGTTGCCCCGATCGATTGGCGGTAGGCACGGGGCACTCATTTTGCGTTAAAAAGTAATTAAAAACCCTCGATCGACCTCAGATCTCAATAGGACTTACGCACGGGTGGCCATCAACCGGGTTTTTTGCGAAAATTAGGCGCTGGAACTACGAGATTCGGCCCTGTTCCCGGTTTCTTTGATATTGGTGCGTAAATCCTGCTCAAGATCCGATCACCACCCATACTGGAAAAAGGCTGGAGTACCGCTGGACAATTTCGATTTTAGCTTTTAGATTTGAGTGTTACCCTAAGCAAAAACATCTAAAGTCGAAAATCTATGAGCAAATTTGTGTTTGTGACCGGTGGCGTCGTTTCCAGCATCGGCAAGGGAATTGTCGCTTCCTCCCTCGGCCGCTTACTGAAGTCGCGGGACTATTCTGTCTCCATTCTCAAGCTAGATCCCTATATTAACGTTGACCCCGGCACTCTCAGCCCGTTTCAGCACGGGGAAGTGTTCGTGACTCAAGATGGCGCGGAAACCGATTTAGATTTGGGGCATTACGAGCGTTTTACCGATACTTCGATGTCTCGCCTCAACAGCGTCACGACAGGGGCAATTTATCAAGCAGTGATTAATAAAGAACGCCGTGGCGAGTATCAGGGAAGTACGGTGCAGGTGATTCCGCACATCACTAACGAGATTAAAGAGCGAATTCACCGAGTCGCAAAAAATACTAATCCCGATGTCGTGATTACGGAAATTGGCGGGACAGTGGGAGATATTGAATCTTTGCCCTTTTTGGAGGCAATTCGCCAATTTCGCAAGGATGTCGGGCGACGAAATGTGTTGTATATGCACGTCACCTTGATACCTTGGATTCCATCGGCTGGGGAGATGAAAACTAAACCGACTCAGCATTCAGTGAAGGAATTGCGCTCGATCGGCATTCTGCCAGATATTTTAGTTTGTCGGTGCGATCGACCGCTACCTTTGGGGCTGAAACAGAAATTGTCAGAATTCTGCGACGTGCCCGAAGAATGCGTCATCACGGCTCAAGATGCTAAAAGTATTTACGAAGTGCCGCTGATGATGGAACAGGAAGGTTTGGCAGAACAAACTATCAATTTGCTGGAACTCGAACGGCGCCAGCCAGACTTACATCAGTGGCAAACTTTAGTCAAGCAGCTTTACAGTCCTAGTCACAAGATTGATATTGCTTTAGTTGGCAAATACGTGCGGTTGAACGATGCTTATATTTCGGTGGTGGAAGCTTTGCGACACGCAGCGATCGCGATCGGCTGCGATCTTAATTTACACTGGATTAACTCAGAAGATTTAGAATCGGGAAATATCGAAAATTATCTCAAAGACATCAACGGCATTGTTGTGCCGGGGGGGTTTGGGATTCGGGGAGTAGACGGCAAAATAGCTGCGATCGCCTACGCCAAACACCACAAAATTCCGTTTTTGGGATTGTGTTTGGGGATGCAATGTGCTGTGATTGAATGGGCGCGCAACACCGCTAAATTGGAGGCTGCCAACAGCGCTGAATTTGACCCAAATACGGCGAATCCGGTCATTAATTTATTGCCCGAACAGCAAGATGTAGTCGATTTGGGCGGTACGATGCGACTAGGTTTGTATCCGTGCCGCGTCAGTCCCGACACGCTAGCTTTCAAACTTTACCAGCAAGAAGTGATTTACGAGCGGCATCGCCACCGCTACGAATTTAACAACGCCTATCGCAATCTTTTCTTAGAATCAGGTTATGCAGTCAGCGGTACATCTCCCGACGGTCGCTTGGTAGAAATGATCGAATTGCCCAACCATCCCTTTTTCATCGCCAGTCAATTTCACCCCGAATTTCAATCTCGACCTAGCACTCCTCACCCTTTGTTTCAGGGGTTTGTACAGGCTGCTAGCACTCAGGGGAAGCAAGATTTTTTGGAAGTTGAGGAGCGCGACTTGGTTGCAGGACAAGTTGCAGGAAGCTGATATAGCAGTTGACAATTGACTGTTGACAACCCCCTCACCCTCCAGTCTCTTACTTACTAGGGTTGGGGGGCTATAATCTTTCCTCCCCCTACGTTTCAGGGAGTAGTTGGGGTGACAGGTGCGATCGGCTGGAAGAATTGCTATCTAATTTCAGCAGGCATTGTGGCTTAATTTTGGGGCTGGGATTTCAAGGATGAGTTGTCAAACTATCCTAAAATACCAGGGAACACAGGTTTGAGGAGGTCTTGTGGCTTACTGGATCAAATTCGCTTATGATAAAAATACATATATAATTGACCTTGAGACTGTTGGTGCTTTTTCTAGCGAACTGGAGAACAAACGGCTCACATTTTGGCTGCCTAATAGCAATCAGCCAATTATTCTCAATCCCCTCGGCCATGCTGACGCTTACAAACAAGTTCTCGATTACCTGAAAAAAACGCTCGATCGTAATTCTAAGGGTTCGTGGATCAAGATTAATTATGACCGCAAAGAATTTGCGATCGACTTGAGTCGAATTAGCTCTTTTGTTTGTGAACCTAATGGTCGGTTAAGTTTTTGGCTGCCTGACAGTGCAATTACTATTATTATCACCCGCCAAGCCAACCCGGACGCTTATCAAAAAGTTCATGATTACATTAAAAATACGACTGGACAATCTTTGCTTTGAACAAGTCAATTTACCAATTACCAATTACCCCATTACCCATTCCCCATTACCAATTACCCATTTTTTAACTTCGTCCAAGCTAGCTTGGCAGCCCCTACAATACCTGCTTGATTGCCCAATTCAGCTACCAATAACTGCAAATCTTCGCGAGAACTGGGGAGAACCCGCCGTTCAATTTCTTCTCGAATCGCTGGCAAGAAAAATTCTGCACCTGCACTAATTCCGCCGCCGATAATAATAGCTTCTGGCGTTAAAATATAAATTATACTTGCCAAGCCGATACCGAGATAGCGCCCGTAATCGCACCAAAATTTTAAAGCATTGGCATCTCCAGATTTAGCTAAATTTGCTAGTTCTAAAGGTTCTAAACCAGTTTCGCGGCGAATTGCTTGCACCGAAACATACTGTTCTAAGGAACCGCGATTGCCACTGTTGCACTCAGGACCGTCGGGATTTATCGCAATTAATCCTAGTTCTCCGGCGGCGCCTAAATGACCTGAAAATAGTTTGCCGTCTAGGATAATTGCCCCACCGACTCCTGTTCCTAAAGTTAGTAAAATTAGGTTTTTAAAGTGCTTTCCTGCACCTAACCAAGCTTCTCCCAATCCGGCACAGTTGGCGTCATTTCCTAATATTGTCGGCAGTCCAATTTTGGCTTCCAACCAGTCAGCTAGGGGGACGTTGTGCCAGTTTTTGAGGTTGATTGCGACTCTGGCTATGCGGCCGGCTGCGTCTGCTGGGCCTGGTGTGCCGAGACCGATCGCCCCTACAGCATTTTCTTCTGGTTTAAGTTGTAAAATAGCATCTACCATTGCGGCTAAAACTGCTTCTGGAGTTGCCGGTTGAGGAGTTGGAACAGTTAAGGATTGGTGACAAGTTCCGTCTTCACTGAATCTGCCGAGTTTAATTGCGGTGCCGCCTAAGTCGATGCCGATTACTTGTGTCATTTGATTGTGGATTTTAGATTTGACCGGATAATAATAACCATCGACGGTGGAATAAATTAGCAAATTTTCTTGACTCATGGACTAAAACGCCTAACTAGATAAACGGGAAAATACATATAGCACAATACAGTTCAATGTAGGGTGTGTCGCTATCGACCATCCCCAAATAAATATCGACAATCTAATAGCGACGCACCTCCCAAATTACCATAAAGGCAACACAAAACTTTGAGCGTGCGTGCGTTGGCATCAAAAATTATTAACTAATACCATTTCTAAAAATTTTTGCTACAACATCATTGTTCGGTTTGTTTGTAAAAGTTGACAATAGCACAGGTGCGTCGCTATAGAGATTGTTGCTTGTTGTTTGAGATTGTTGAGGGCGACACACCCTACTAGTATTACAATGAAGGCAATACAAAAGTTTCGCGGGTGGCATCTCGCAGCCATTTTTTAGTCGCTGCTAAGGCTGCGGGTTTTGAGAGGCTCGTTTTCATCCTCTCCCCCGCTGCGATTCTCATCCCCAGAACCACCCAAACCATCCCCAACAAACACCGCCTCAATCACCCTCCCATACCCACCATCATCCTCAACCACCGGCAGCGGAAATCGCGTCAAAATCTCCCGCCCAATATCCCCCGCCACCTGCGATAATTCCCCGCTACCAAATCTCCCCAACAATCCCAGCCGCCGCCCCAATTCCTGAAGCGAAGCCACCGCATCCGTAGGGGCGGTGCCCCCGTGCCCGCCCTGTCGGTTTTCGCCCTCTAACAATTGATTCCCAAACCGTCGCAACCAAGCCACCAATTCACCATCTTTAAGGCGTTTTGCGATTAAGAATCCCGCTACATCCCCTCGACTCCAGCCGGCATTCACCCCTTCCAGGATTTCCATGAATTTCGACTCGTATTCCGCGTCTGTTAGGGTGGGGCCCGGCGTAGGTGGTGGCGCAGGTGGGGGTGTGGTTCCCAATAGGCGCTGGATTAGTCGTTTGAGGAATTGCCAAATTTTGTTTAGCATTTGTGGAGTTGGGATGGGTGGGGTATTTTCTATTTTAGTTTGTTTTAAATGATGTCTGGTACTAATTTCAATAATCTCTTTAAGGGCGTAGAAACAGGAGTGCGAGTATCTTGCTAGAGATAAAAACGCTAAAGTGAGGACTCGGATGGTTCAAAGTGGGTCTTCTTAAGGGGGATTTAGGGGATCTGGCCTTGGCGTTAAACGAGATTTCTCAACGGTTTCAGTAGGTAGGGTGCGTCAGTTTGAGTTTTGTTGTCAATCATTGAGTGGCTTTTTACTGACGCACCTGATGAGTTTGAGCCTGGTGCGCCAGCCTGAGTTTTGTCATTAATAATTGATTCTTTCTCGACTGACGCACCCTACAATTTAAATTAAATCGATCGAATAACTCTACTTTAATAGCGGATAATATAATTCTCCCGTAGAGTTGATATAACCGGCTCGATCGCCCGCTAAATTCCCCGTCCCCATAAACACATCAACTCTCCCCGCACCTTTAATCGCACCACCCGTATCCTGATCTAAAACGTATCGGTTAACTGCGTTTTGTTCAAGTTGTCCAGCCGCATTTGGATAGGGCAATTTCGTGCTAATTAATGCTAGCGCACCGGGTGGCATTAATGATTTATCAGTGGCGATCGACCTTTCGGCAGTTACTGGCACTCCAATACTTCCCGTCGCTGGAGCTCCGTTAGTTTCCCTGAAGAATACAAAGCTTTGATTCTTGGGCAAATATTTGTTCATATCCGCGGGAAAGTTCGTGAAATGTTCAGTTAGTTTCGGCAAAGTTAACTGTTCTAAAGTAAACTTTCCGTCTTTCACTAATTCTCGCCCAACACCTGTATAACCCTGACTGGTTTTGCCTGCAAAACCTACTGTCATTACACCGCCTTCTGTTAGCTGCAATCTCGCAGAACCTTGGACGTGGACGAGAAATGCTTGGAATCGATCGCGCAACCACACTAATTCTAATCCCCGCAGCAATCCTTTACTTCCCTGCAAAGCATCCGCCCCTTCCAACTCTAATCTAGTTGGGTGAGGTTTGGGCCAAGAACCCATGTTTGGCGGCACTCTGTACAGGGGGTAACGGTATTCGGAATTAGGGGTGCGAGATGCTGCGTAGGTCGGCTCGAAATAACCAGTAAATGCTACTGTTCCTTTGCCGTCTTTGCCGATCGATTTGTAAAAAACAAATTCCCGCTTTACAGATTCTTGGAGTTGTGATGGTGTAGTAGAATTGACAACTAATTGGCGGAATCGAGCGAGCGATCGCCGAACTCGATCACGCGTAATTCCTGCTACTTGATAGCGGTTGTAAGCGCTGGCGGCAGCCTGTGTATCGAGATATTGCAAACTGTAGTCGATCGACTTCAGCAGCGATTCTTTATCCCCCGGCTTGCCATTTTCACCCCAAATTTGAGCATCTAAACCGATAGTATCTGACTCGCTAACCTGCAACTGATTGGGACTAACTGCTTGCAGTGGCGGAACCGCAACTGCGGGAAAAGAC
The DNA here is from genome assembly GCA_012035135.1 of Microcoleus sp. CSU_2_2. Taxonomy (GTDB): domain Bacteria; phylum Cyanobacteriota; class Cyanobacteriia; order Cyanobacteriales; family Microcoleaceae; genus Microcoleus. The sequence continues at coordinate 7,452 of JAAUPI010000033.1, read as the reverse complement.
AAGCAAAAGAAATTGACGGCGACAGCTACCATCAAAGCTATATCTTTGCGATCGAAACCCTGTTCGCCACCGCTGAAAGAAAGAAGCCCTAGGGCTTCTCTCTGCCTTCCCCTTTTTCCCCTCTTGGGGGGGGCAGGAGGGGGGTTGCCTTCTACCTTCTGCCTTCTGTCAATCATCTTCGCTATATCTATCAATGCTAGAAGTAAATATCGGTTCTACACGAATTGCAAGAACGCTGGTAGGGCGAACAACCATGTATTCGCCTTGAATATTTTTGATCGGGATGTTGAGAAATTCTCTTGAGTCGTGTTTAGGTACCAACACGCTGGTGTACCATTTTTGAAAATCTTGCAGCGTTGCGAAACGCACTTCTTCGCGGTGGCCACCCTCAAGCAGCAGGTGTACGGAATATTCGCTAGGAGTTCTAGGCATATCTCTATTTTAGATTTTTGATTTTAAGGTTTTAGAACGATTTTACATTTTACCCCTTAGTCGATCGATTTCCACATTTAAATAGGTTTGGCCCGGCGATCGAAACTTCATAGGGTGCGTCAGCTTATAACTGACGCACTCTACATCCGATCGGAAATTGCGGTATGGCGAGAGAGGATGTCAAAGAACTTCAATCAAAGCATCGCCCATCGCCCGACAGCCGACTAGTTTCATACCTTCCGACATGATATCGCCCGTGCGATAACCTCGATCCAAAACTTTCACAACCGCTTGCTCAATCTTCTGTGCTGCTTCCGGCTGATTTAATCCATAGCGTAACATCATAGCTGCACTCAAAACTTGGGCGATCGGATTTGCTTTATCTTGTCCGGCGATATCCGGCGCTGAACCGTGCACTGGTTCAAAAACTCCCGGCCCTGTGGCTCCTAAACTAGCAGAGGGAAGCATTCCAATACTACCAGTTAACATCGCCGCCGCATCGGAGAGAATGTCGCCAAATAGATTTCCCGTGACAATTGTATCGAACTGTTTCGGCCAGCGAATTAACTGCATTGCCGCATTGTCAACGTAGAGATGAGAAAGTTCGACATCGGGGTATTCTTGAGCTAGAGCAATAATGCGATCGCGCCACAGTTGCGAAACATCCAAAACATTCGCTTTATCCACCGAACATAACCTTTTTCCCCGCTTCCTGGCCGTCTCAAAAGCAACGCGCCCAATTCTGTCTATTTCCGAATCGGTATAAGCCATTGTATTGACTCCCCGTTTTTCCCCAGTTTCCGTTTCAAAAATACCCTTCGGCTTACCAAAATAAATGCCCCCAGTCAATTCGCGAATGACCATAATATCCACCCCTTCAACAACTTCTCGTTTCAAAGAAGAAGCATCAACCAACTGTGGTAAAATAGTTGCAGGTCGCAAATTAGCAAACAAACCCAATCCGGCACGCAGCCCTAACAATCCCGTTTCCGGACGCTGTTCGCGGGGCAAATTATCCCACTTGTAACCGCCAATTGCTGCTAATAATATAGCATCGCTATTTCGGCACATTTCTAGAGTTTCTGCTGGCAGAGGATTGCCAGTTCGATCGATAGCAGCCCCTCCCATTAAAGCTTCTTGAAATTCAAAGCCGATGTCCAATTGTTTGCCGACAAGTTTCAGGACATCTACCGCTACAGCGATAATTTCCGGGCCGATGCCATCTCCTGATAAAAGAGTAATGCGGTAGTTTTGAGTCATATCTACTAAGTTCAGAAATTCTTGCGAACTTATCATTGTATCAGGATAAGCCAGCTAAAAGTTCATAAATTTGTTTGTAGTAATGACTTTAGTCCTGATTGGCGAAAATCTAGAGAGGACGAAAGTCCAATGATCTATATATATCTTGCCTTACAGATTTTTTTTGGCTCACTTTTTCAGTGGCATTGGACTAAAGTCCTCACTACAAACTGCATGATGGTTGTATAGCGATCTTCTCGGCGATGAAAACGTTTGTAATTGCTGAAACTATTGATTGTATTGTATCTTCCTTCTTCCTTCGGCTATAGTTCGATCGCACGTAAAAAAAATCAGTAAGGGGGGGGGATCGGAGTGACTCAGGGGGAAACCACACCAAAATCGGAAAAAACCAATTCGAGGGACTTCTCATGGCCGTTTTGGCCGATTGTCCCGATATATCCCTATGGTCAGCGGCGAACGATCCGCAAAGAAATAGTTAAAGACACAATCTGGACTTTCGATCAACTTCAGGGAATTTTCTATGTCATCGTCCCGATTCGCATGACAGCGATCAAACTCGAACCCGAAGGACTTCTGATCTACGCCCCCGTTGCACCAACTCCCGAATGTATCGGCTTGCTCAACGAGTTAGTAGCCGAGCATGGAGAAGTTAAGTATATCTTGCTGACAACTATTTCCGGCATCGAACACAAGGTTTTTGTCGGCCCCTTTGCGAGGCGTTTTCCCAACGCGCAGGTGTTTGTCGCACCCGGACACTGGAGTTTCCCGCTAAATTTGCCACTAAGCTGGTTGGGTTTACCCGCCAAACGCACGTCTGTACTGCCATTTGACAGCAGCCAAACGCCGTTTGCGGATCAATTTGATTTAGCGATACTTGGCCCGATCGACCTTGGCTTAGGTTGGTTTGCCGAAGTTGCGCTTTTTCACAGGCGATCGCACACGCTAATGATAACAGATTCCGTGGTTTCAATCTCAGAAAATCCCCCTGCGATCGTCCAATTCGACTCTTACCCGTTGCTGTTTCACGCCAAAGATAACGCCTCGGATATTGTGGCAGATACTCCGGAAAATCGGCGCAAAGGATGGCAGCGGATTGCTTTATTCGCCATGTATTTTCGTCCCAGCGTGCTAGAAATACGGAATTGGGGAATCGTATTAAGTAATGCTTTCAAAGCCCCAGAACGTTCTAGAAAGCTTATTTCGGGTTATTTCCTTTCCAGTGGAAACCAGATTGGGAGCGTTCTTTTGAGGCTTTGGCTGGGGGAGGACGATTGTTTGTCGCCCCAATTTTGCAAACTTTGATTCTCAACCGCGCGCCCCAGGAAACTCTCGATTGGGCGTCACGAGTTGCGAGTTGGGATTTTGAGAAAATTATACCTTGTCATTTTAATAGTGCGATCGCCTCTTGCCCCCGCGAATTTCGGCAAGCATTCTCGTTTCTGGAAAAACATTCGACTGTCAATCTTTTACCTGATGATGATTTTAAATTACTTAAGGATCTTGATGCAGGTTTAAATAAAATTGGTGTTGTTCCACCGGCCAAAGACAAGGTTTTGTAGGCTCTGGTTCGATCGACAATAACCGCCAATTATTGAAGTTCTCTAAAACTCGCCCCCACAAAATGGTAAATTCCTACGTACATTTTTTCTATTCGATAAATGAATATGGTAGAATAAACGCATCAGACAAGATGTAAAAACCTACCCCCTGGACTGAGGGAAAGTCTACGCCCAAAACATTTTTGAGGAGATATGACTGCGCACCTAGGTGCAAACGCAGTCAGCCTGGGAACCCCAGCAATAGGGATATTTTGACAGAAATGTCTGAATAATCCCCGTGCCGACCGGGCGGGGAGTGTCCATAAAATAAGTAACAGAACTGAGACGATGGGAGAGCTGTAACCGATATGGGCCGTGTGGGAGTATTGCTATTAAACTTGGGCGGGCCCGATAAAATCGAGGATGTCCGTCCTTTCCTGTTCAACTTGTTCGCTGACCCGGAAATTATTCGCCTGCCGTTTCCTTGGATGCAGAAACCACTCGCCTGGTTGATTTCAACCCTGCGTTTTGAGAAATCCCAGGCAAACTACCGCCAAATCGGGGGTGGATCTCCTTTGCGCCGCATCACAGACGAACAAGCCCTAGCCCTGCAAGAACTCTTGCAACAAAAGGGAAAAGATGCTCAAGTATATGTAGGGATGCGCTATTGGCATCCTTTTACCGAAGAGGCGATTGCCCAAATCAAGCGCGATCGGATCGAACAATTGGCAATTTTGCCTCTGTATCCCCAATTTTCCATCAGTACCAGCGGTTCTAGCTTCCGACAGTTAGAAGAAATGTGGGGCAAAGATCCAGACCTCAACGAAATTGAATATACCGCGATTCCTTCTTGGTATCATCGACCCGGTTACGTTCAGGCAATGTCTGAATTAATCGCTCAAGAATTAGACAACAGTCCTAATCCCGATCGAGTTCACATCTTTTTCAGCGCCCACGGCGTCCCCCTCAGTTACGTAGAAGAGGCTGGAGACCCGTATCAGCGAGAGATTGAAGATTGCACTCGTCTGATTATGCAGCATTTGAATCGATCGAACGAACACACTCTAGCCTATCAAAGTCGGGTCGGCCCGGTGGAATGGCTCAAGCCTTACACCGAAGATGCCATCACCGAATTAGCAGCAAATGGCATCGAAGATTTGTTAGTAGTTCCGATTAGTTTTGTGTCCGAACATATCGAGACTCTGCAAGAAATTGACATGGAGTATCGAGAATTGGCAGAAGAGTCGGGGATTCACAATTTTTACCGCGTGCCGGCCCTGAATACTCATCCGGTGTTTATTGAAGCCTTGGCAGATTTAGTCATCGAGTCTATCGAATCTCCTAGTGTAAAATTCTCTGAGGTGATACGCCCTTCCAAGAAAGTGAAGATGTACCCTCAAGAGCAGTGGGAGTGGGGTTTGACGACGGGGGCGGAAGTCTGGAATGGTCGCGTAGCGATGATTGGTTTTATGGCATTATTGCTGGAGTTAATTACTGGTCACGGCCCCCTACACTCGATCGGATTGCTTTAAAGAGACATTCTCCCCCGTCAAATACAAGCAGTATAACGGGGGCTTATTGTCGGAAAAACCAACAGAAATTTCACGCTAATAGGTAATTGCAGGATTGGTAATTTGAGAGGTGGCTCACGCTACCGACGATTATTTCTGACCCATTACCCATTAGCCATTACCCGATAAACAAAACTCAAAGTTGCCCAAACATTCACATCCAAAGCAAAATCATCCGTTGATATCCCCGCATTCATCACTCTTGGAATACTAGCGGCGTGCAAATCTTCCAGCACTGCTCGAACCACCTTTAAAGGATTCAACAATACCCGAATTGGCAGGGCATCCCTCAATTGCTGCATTCCACCTTCCAAGGCTGCCAGGGTACGATCGAAGGGAGTCTCACTAAATATAATTTGAGTTTCCACAAGTCCGATCGGCCCGGATACCGACCAGCCGTAAGCCCCAGCCCCAGGGACGCTCAAATTTTCCCCAGGCTCGATCGCCCCTGCCCGCTCACCAACGGCATTTTTAGGATCAGGATTTAGCACCAACAGCCGTCCCGCGCTGTCCAAGGAAAACACCACAAAATAAACTGGGCGATCGCTATCGTTATACAATCTATACTGAATGCGGCTACCCTCGGTCAAACTCAGCATCTTCAAACTTCCCGATTTCTCAGTTTCCGCGCTTACAGGTACGAAGGGGTAAGATCGATCGGCCCGCATTGGTTCTCGCACGGCTGCCACCCGCGCTTGTGGCGCTAGAGTTGCCAGCACTGCCCGCACGGCCCGTTGCGAAGAGCTTTCATTAGCCGTCAGTCGCAGCAATTTCACAGCTAAGAGCGTTTGCAACTGCGGGGTCAATCGTTGCACTGCCACTTTCACAGCTTCTCCCCCGTCGCCGTCAGTATGGGGAATCAAAGTTTGTCCCAAAGAAAACAAACCGTAGCGACTTTGATACACAACAGGCTCCTGACCGGAGGCAACTTGAGCTACAGTCGTTTCTGGCATTCTGCCAAAGCGGTAGTCAGCCGATTGCTCCCCCGTTACTGCTGAAACTTGGGGAACAGTTGCAAAGGCACTGGTAGCGTCTACTCGTTCGATACGTTCCAAGCCCGAGTCCAAAGCTACTGTCAAACTGATGTTTCGCGGCAAGACTCGAATCGCTTCTCTGACTAACAGCCCAGGCATCAATTGTCCTTCGTTTCGAGCTGGTGATTCTACAATTTGGGCTTTCGCAGAAAAACCAGTGCGCCCGCGCAGCACTAAGAGCTCGTCGGTCTCGGAGGAAACCGCAGCGAACACAGAAGCTCCACAACACTCCAAAACCTCTGGGGGCAAGCCTGCTAGACACAATTGCACGGTTTTGCCACCATCTTCAATCGCCGTCACCGCACCATCAGCAGGAGCATTTAACGTCGAATCTGCAAAATTCACCGCCGACAATTCTTTTAAATTGTCATTTGATACTTGGGGCTCCCTGCGAATTTGTGGTTGCTGGGCTAGCCCAAATTTTTGCTCTACTGTGCTGGCTGCACGACTAAAACGGATTGGTAAACTTGTCGCGGAAGTTGCCCACCACAAAGTTTGGGTAAGAGCGTAGGTAAATAAACCAGCGGTAAATCCGTTCCAGGTGGCTTCGGCAGCGAGTTGAGCAGGGGTCGAGGCCGCAAGTACGATCGCCCCCTGAGAATTGTCATTTTTGCGAGATTGGAGTTGTTCTCTAAAAGCTAATTCTGCGAGGCTTGGTTGCCCGATGGTGGGACGAGGGCGCGATCGAATGCGAAAGTTACCGTTTTTGTTAAAGCCAGGATAAATGTAGCTGGTATCGAGGATGGCGATCGCATTTTCAGTCGCGAGCGATCGAACCAACAGCAGCAATGTTTCCTCTAAAATATCATTCACCGTGCGATCTGTCTCCGATGGCAAAACGTCGTCCGCCGGCACCAAACTGTTTTGCAATACTGTGGCAGACTCATCCAAACTGACTCGGCTGCCACAGCCGCTGAAGTGAAAAACTACCACGTCTCCGGGTTTTGCTTGTTGGCTCAAGTGAGTCACAAAAGCCGTTTCGATGTTTTCCCTAGTAGCTTGAGCGTCAGTCAAAGTCAGAATGTCCGAGGGTTGAAACCCAAACCGATATATCAGCAATTCTCGCTGCAATTCCACGTCCGTGACGCAGCCATGCAGGGGCGAGTCCGAATATCGATCGATCCCCACTAACAGTGCTAATTTGCGGGCTGTGGGCTGAGCGAGGGCTTCGAGGTAGCTATCGCCCAATTGCTGCCACCCAGCCTCGCTGATGCCCAGGGCAGCCAGCACCCAGCCAGCTTGCTGCAAAAATTCCCGCCGCTTAAGTCCCATTTGTGATTCCCGACCGTCCTGCTGTTACTCAATCTTCTCACCAGAATGCCCAAGAGTAGGTATCGCCAACAACCAGGTTTAAGATTTATCAGAAAATTGGGTTTAAAACCCCGTCCTTATAGGACGGCTTTTCTTGTTGCTTAATGTATTGCTTCAACACCTCAATAGGTGCACCACCAACCGACGAGGCCAAATAACTAGGACTCCACAATGCCTCTTTACCGTAGGGTTTGAGGAAGCCAGCTTGACCGTAACGCCTGCTCGAAACTCCTTTTAGTGCGTTGACATTGCCTGTAGACCAATATAGGATATATATTACAGACCAATACTAGCACAGTCAATGAA
>JAAUPI010000292.1 GCA_012035135.1 Microcoleus sp. CSU_2_2 | reverse complement strand
AATTTGCCCCGCTTCTTCTGGCATTTTTGCAGCAAATGAGTAACCAGGGTTAAAGCGTGAGGCCCCGCCCCGACTACCGCTAAATCGATTTGCGACGGCGTAACACTGGTGATTTCCATAGAAAATTCTGGTTTTGGCACTGATAATGATTATCATTGTAACCCAGTTCGATCGCGATCGCCTACACTTCTAAGCTTTTCAATAGGCTGCTAAAATCGGAATATCAGAGGAAAGAGAAAGAAAAGAGAGACTAAAAGATGGTAATCAAATTATGACTCTCATTTCTTCTGTCAGCGCCGGCGGAAGAAAGTTTGTATATCAGCGAATCTTATTCGCAGATGATTCTAGTGAAAACTTGATTTGTGCGCGATTAAACTCATAAATTCTTGACGAGTTCTAGAATCTTCAGCAAACACGCCCCGCATTGCTGAAGTTGCTGTCCAAGAACCTGGTTTTTGCACACCGCGCATTACCATACACATATGAGTTGCTTCAATTACAACTGCTACACCTTGAGGTTTTAGCAATCCTTGAAGTGCATCAGCAATTTGTGCAGTTAAGCGTTCTTGTACTTGCAATCTGCGGCCGTACATTTCGCAAATTCGAGCAATTTTTGACAGTCCAATTACTTTGCCATTGGGAATGTAAGCAACGTGTGCTTTGCCAATAATTGGTAGGATGTGGTGTTCGCAGGAACTGAAAATATCAATGTCCCGCACTAACACCATTTCGTTAGCATTTTCTGTGAACACTGCTCCATTGAGCAGTTCGTCGAGAGATTGACGATAACCTGCAGTTAGAAACTGCAAGGCTTTGACAACTCGTTTCGGTGTATCTCGTAACCCTTCACGGTCTGGGTCCTCTCCCAATCCTAGCAGCAATGTACGCACTGCTTGTCTCATTTCTTCATCTGAGACAGGAGGTTGAGATTGGGTAGGAATTGATGACACTACACCATTGGGAGAAGTCAGTTCTGGACGAGTAGATAAAGTCATGCTTGCAGTTTGTGAAAACGTTTAACAGTGGGTGTGAACTTTTAGTTACACCTGATTATAACAAAATTTACAAAATGTAACATTAAAATATTTAGATTTTTTGAAATTAGTTTTATCAATATAAATATAAAATTTGCTGTTGTCACTCACACGATTTTTACTGTTAAAAACTCGTAACTACTAACGGCGGAATTAAATGTAATACCAAATCCGACTTGAAAACCTTCTTTATCTCTTAGTCTGCGGAGGCGGACTTTATTTGTGTCGTAGCGTTTTCAATCGCCGAATTATAAAAGGGGGTAATAAACTCGGATTTAGTATAAAATGTGTCTACTACAACCTTAGATTCCCGACTTCTTCAAGCAGTCGGGGATCTGTGATGCTTAGATTGACGAAATATCAAACTAAGCAACTGTTAAGTTGTTCTCGAACTTGAGCGGTATCTAAGTTACGGCCGATGACTACGAGTTGATTTTTAGGTGGAGTAAACCATTCGTAAGCATTTAGTTCATAGCGCGAGCCACTGAGTTGAAAAATGTGTCTCATCGGACTGTCTTCAAACCAGAGGATGCCTTTTGCCCGAAATACATCTAAGGGCATTTCTTCCGTGAGAAACTCTTGGAATTTGTGGAGATCAAAAGGTCGATCGCTCTCAAATGATAGCGAAACAAATCCGTCATTGTCTAAGTGATTGGAGTGATGTCCGTGATGATGATGTTCGTGATGATGATGATGTTCGTGATGCTCGTGTTCGTGATGATGTTCGTGATGATGTTCGTGATGCTCCTGTTTCTCCTCAGTTTCCAAACTATCAAAAAGATCGGCTTGCGTCAAACCTACACCCAAAATTAAGGGTAAAGGAACTTCACCATGTTGAGAGTATAAAATTCTCGCTCCTTCCTTGATTGTGCGAATGTAAGCTTCTAACTCTTCTACTTTTTCTGAAGGAGCTAAATCAGTTTTGTTCAGCAGCACAATATCTGCAAATGCCACTTGTTTCAAAGCTGCTTCGCTCTCAAAATGATTGGTAGTGAATGTTTCGCTATCGACTACAGTCAGTACAGAATCTAGACTGGTCAAATCACGCAACTCCGTGCCGAGAAATGTCAGGATAATCGGCAGTGGATCTGCAATTCCGGTGGTTTCAATCACCATGCAGTCGATGTGTTCTTCCCGTTCTAAAACTCGGTAGACGGCATCGACTAAGCCTTCATTAATCGTACAACAAATACAGCCGTTGCTCAATTCTACCATGTCATCTTCGGTGGAAACTAAAAGCTGCGAATCAATGTTGATATCGCCAAACTCGTTAACTAAAACTGCTACTTTTAAATCTTGACGATTTTTGAGAATTTGATTGAGTAAAGTGGTTTTTCCGCTGCCGAGAAAGCCGGTAATTATAGTTACTGGCATTCCTCTTTTGGGAAGAGCAGAAATTAAATCTGGGGTTTGTATAGTGAGACTAGTCATTGTTCCTCATCTATTAATTGTAGAGGCCCTGTCTGAAATTGGAAAGCCGCAAAGCATCCCAAGGCATTTGCCGATCGCACTTCATAGCTGAAATCCAGGCAATACGGGCGATCGCCTCGACTATATGATAATCGTTATCATTATATCTAAGAGTTTATTTATGCGCAAGCCCTAGAATTAATGCACTATGACTGAAAACCCTTTTTTGCTCCATAGTGCACTGTCTTAAATTGGACGCGATCGCTCTCAGGATTATACAGAGTATAGGTTACTACTCCAGGTTTGCGGCCCACATTGCCGACTCCGATCGCCCTTCGTGCAGTTGCAGAAACGGTTCCAGGTGGCTCCTGAGAGTCCAGAGTCTGCACCCAGTTATTAATAATACTTGGCTGTAATTGATACTCAAATGCTAAGCCCGATCGCCCGCAGAACAAAGTATTAACATCAGCGCGGATCGCGCGATCGAGCATGACAGGTGGCGGTGTCTCCGGGGTAAGCTCATCCGACGCGCTAACGGTACTCCCGTGAATCAACAAACAATCCAATTCATGAAAACCAAAATTTAAAGAGCGCAACCATTCTACTGTTTTTCGGCTAACGGCATCCCAAAGCAACTTAATCGTATCTGCGCCATATTTTTGTCGCAATTCTGCCACATCTGGGCTAGAACCTATTCCGTGCAAGTTGAAACACTGCTCTTCCCACCACCCGATACAGATTTGAGGTTCGATTTCTCCCCGTTTGGGCGATCGAACTCGCTGAACTAATTTTTCACAATCAGGATTCGGACCAACTAAATCGCCTAAAATATACAATTCGTCAACGCGAATTCTCAGGCGTTTTATGTCAGCTAGTACAGCTTCATAAGCTATCAAGTTTCCTTCGATTCCAGTTAATATTGCCCAGCTTTTCATGTTTTTTAATTGTTAGTGATGCTAAAGGTTTTTTTCGGAGTTTGTTTTAGACATCTCCTAAAAAGAATCTTAAGCCATTCGATCGATGTAGGGGGTAGGGGCGGTGCCAAGAGAGCCCGCCCTTCTTATTGGGCGATAGTCTGTGTCCCCAACCCTCTTAGTTTGTGTCCAAATGCTTCACCCTCCCCCGCAGATCGATATCGATCGCGATCGCCTAATTTCTTTTTCGGAGTTTGTTTTGAACAAACCGCGAAGGTGCAAAGGACGCGAAGGAAGAGAAGACTTCATTCTTCTTAGTCCCCGCAGGCAGACTTGGTTTGGCAAGGAGCGGTTTCAACCGCCGATTTATATCGTTTCCGGTTGCATTGAACTGTCAACTGTTTAATTATCTCTCACAAACATGAGTTGGATCATCAGCTCTTTCGGCATATTCCAAACCTCTAGCCAAACGCCAAGCAAAAATCGGCGGCAAACCTTTTTCAATAATTGCAGCGCAAGTTGCTTGATAGTCGTATTCGACTTCTCGCAATGTCACCTGTTGAGCATCAACATCATAAATAACGTAAGTAGCATTCGGCCTCCCGTGGCGCGGTTCTCCTACGGAACCAACATTCACAATCCGCTTTAAAGGAGCAGTAAAACTCAAATATTGGTCTCTTTCAATGCTCGGTCCGCTGACTCTAACTTGCATATTTCCAGCATCTAAAGTGCGGACATAGGGTACATGAGTGTGACCGCAAAAAAGCACGTCAGCACCCGCCGCGAACACCCGCTCTAAGGCTGAAAAAGCATCCATTGTTGGCAATAAATATTCATGATTGCTATGAGGGCTGCCATGTACAAAACACATATTCTCTTCTCGCAAACTGTGCGGCAATTCGGCTAAATATTCTCGCGTTTCTAAGCGGATTTGTGCGTTAGTCCATTCATGGGCTAATTTGCCTCTTTTTTCTGCTAAAATTGAGGGATAGCTGCATTCGCAGGAGTTTAAACCTTCGACTATATCTTCGTCCCAACAGCCGATGCAGGTGGGAATGTCGAGGGAGCGAATCATTTCTACAACGGCGTGGGGATGGGGGCCATAACCGACTAAATCTCCGAGGCAAAAGATTTTGTCAGCTTGTTGTTCGTCAATATCTGATAAAACTGCATTTAACGCTTCGTAGTTGCCGTGAATGCAGGACATAACTGCTATTTTCATGTTGTTTGTTTCTTCTGTCGATAAAAGTGATTCAGGACTTACGCGGAAGTGTGATAATTAGTAAGATGCGTCAGATGGCAAACCCTGGATAATTTGTTCACGTTCAAAGTCTGACGCACCCTAGAAGCCTGCTATTCTCATTCGGTTTATTCTGTTGATAAAAGTGCTTGTTTGACTTGCTGTTGGTAATTCAACATGATTGTTTCGGACAAACAGCAATCTTCTAGGGTTTTTCCTAATGCTATTTCATCGAGATTTTCGCCGACTATTTCTATGCCACTAAATCTTTGGGGACGGCCTTCAAGCCAGCGGGGAAGTGGCAATTCTTCGTGGGCAGTTTCTTTGAATTTTGCGGCGAAATCGAAGTAAAAAGATCGCCCGTCGGCTATGTCAAAAATCCCTTTGGCTCGGTGGATTTTACCGTAGGCACCTTGGGTCATTTCTTCATACCAAAACAGATCGAGGCTGGCGGGATCGAGGACTTGTCCGCTGGCGGGGCTGCGCCAAATTGATAGTTTTTCTGGTTCGCCACTGACGGCTATTCCTTCTACAATTACATCCGCCCATTGATGCCATTCGGTGTCTTTGATTTCTGGCGGTACGACGGCTATCCGCCGACTGGGGAAGCTTTGGAGCAGGTTTTCTACTGTTGTCAATTGTAGGTAAAATCCGAGTTCGATGTAGGCTGAAACGCCGTTTTCTAGGTGTTTGGCGAGCTGGGATGTTTCGTCGTCTGTCAGGATGATGATTTGGGGGAATTCGGCAGCGATGCAGGTTTGGTCGATCGGCACATTGCCGGTTCCAGGGCTAAAATACAGCAGTGGTGAGGTTTCGGCTGCTAGCTGTTGTCGAATCCAGGTAGTTTTGCCACTTCCGGGCGGGCCCGCTACGGCAATGATTGTAGGTTTACTCATAAATATAATGATAATCGTTATCAGTCAAATCGGCTCTTAGATATCTAGATTTAATTTTGTCAGCGGGCAGGATGCGCGATCCGCAAGAGCTTAGCGTTTCGAGGTGCTCAAAACCTACGGGCAACTGCTGTGACTAGCATCACCAACTTTGATGCGTCAACTCACTGTAATAATCGCGATAAACCAGATTCGATCACCTAAAATAACATTTAATACTTTTGCGATCGTGCCATGACTAGCCCTACTGCAACCCTGTTAATTGCCTGTCCCGATCGCAAGGGACTTGTCGCCTTACTTGCCAATTTTATCGCCTCCCACAACGGCAATATTATCCACGCGGATCACCATACAGATTTTACCGCTGGATTATTTCTGAGCC
>JAAUPI010000291.1 GCA_012035135.1 Microcoleus sp. CSU_2_2 | reverse complement strand
CCCCCTTTATAATCAGCAGTCTCGTAGGGTGCGTCGCCACGAATGATTTTCGCTATAAACCAATATTAAACGAGCGACGCACCATACAGTTTATAACGGGGATGAACAACCCGGATTTGGTATTAGAAGTCAAACTACACAAACTTTCGTCCGCGCAACGCGAGACTGGAAAAGAAGACAAGTAATATAAGTGAAATAGGAAATAGAAGCATTATGTCACTATTAGAAGCACAGCAACTTACAATGCGATTCGGCGGTTTAACTGCGGTAAATCAAGTCAGCTTAACTTTGGAAAAAGGATCGATCGCCAGTTTAATTGGTCCCAACGGTGCCGGCAAAACCACATTTTTTAATATGCTGACCGGCATTTACAAACCAACTGCGGGTCAATTGGTACTTGAAAATAAAAATATCACAGGTTTACCCCCCGATCGCCTGACAACTTTCGGCATTGCTAGAACCTTTCAAAATATCCGCTTGTTTAACAACATGACGGTGTTGGATAATGTTTTAGTAGGTAGACACTGTCGATTAAAAGGCGGTTTGTTGGGCGCAATCCTCCGCCCTCCGGCTGTGATTTCCGAGGAACGGGAAGCCAAGAAAAAGGCTTTGAGTATGCTGGATTTTGTCGGTTTAGGTGCTTCCAAAGCGCCGGAGTTGGCAAAAAACCTTTCCTACGGCGACCAGCGCCGATTGGAAATTGCCAGGGCTTTGGCTTCTGACCCGAAAGTGTTGCTTTTGGATGAACCGACTGCGGGCATGAATCCCAATGAAACGGCAGATTTAACTCGCTTTATTTACCGGATTCGCGATGAGTTGGATTTGAGTATTTTGCTAATTGAACACGACATGAAAGTGGTGATGGGAATTAGCGATCGCGTGAGTGTTATGGAGTACGGTACTAAAATTTCGGAGGGAACTCCGGCGGCTGTTCGCGCCGATCCTCGCGTGATAGAAGCATACTTGGGAAAAGAAGAAGATGGGAATTAGTCAGGCTGAAAATTTGATGAATGTAGATCTAAAAACTCCTGCTTTTATTCCTGACTTTTTCCCATTTTTAATCCTGAAGTAGCATCCACACTACAAATCCCAGAGCAAGTACGCCACCTATTATTTGTAAAGGATCGAATAGTGATTTCACTTCTTTATCGATCGACACAACTTTCGGTAGTTGTGCCACTTTTAACCTAACTTCACTCGGCAAAGGTTCCGAAGATTCAATAGCAGTAGGTGTCGGTGTTTTTATGGTATTATTTTGAGCAGGTTCTTTGACTACAGGATCTTCGGAAACAGGACTTGGATTAATTTCGATTGGCTGAGTGCTTTCTGTTTCTGGATCAGATGCAAGTGGGAATTGATTCTTTTCACGATCCGACTCTTCTAGAGATTGGAACGACTTTAACAAGACTCTCAATGGATCTTGACTTAGGTCGATCGAGTTGCTTGCCTGAATATTTACACGTTCCGATCGAAAATTATTGACTGGTGTTAAAGGAGTTAATTCAGTCTCAACATTGGGCGCAAAAAAATCATTAATACCCACCGATACATCGCCAAGTATTGATTTTAGATGGTTTCCGAAGGTCGATCGACTATTATCGATGTCAGTCCCTGTACTATTTAACAAATCTTTCATCAAAAAATCGTGACTATTTGACATATGCTGATTGGCAACAATCGCCAACTTATTACCTCCATAAATAGTTTCCTCAGTGCTTTGTTCTATCCCCGAACCTGCGATCGTAGCGGCATTGCTAGAGGAAATCCCTAAGTTCAAGCTAGCGACTAACGGTGTAGCCAATAATAATAGGCTGTTGCCAAGACTGCGATTTTTCTTCATAATTGCAACTCCTGAATTTTCTTTACTCTCAGTTATTTTACGTATAAACACTTAAAACAACTGTTGGGACTGGTTATTTATGAGTCCATACTAGCCGTATGCACGATCTTTTATATGAAGTTATCATAAATATATCAGCTTTTTATGTAAAATTTTTGTAAAGCAAACTAGATAAGTCAGAACTGCAAATGTCGCATAATTTAAGCAAAAAATCTATATGTAGGGTAGTTGTGGTAAGTCTAACCCTACATATAGATTTAAAGGCTCTGTTGCTTAAGTTTTGGGTAATTAATAATTTACTTAAGTAAGCTGACACAAATAATACCGCGTCAACCGATTTTAGATTTGAGATTTTACAGGACTTATGCACAGAATCTATGTAGCGATCGCGAACTTTATAACCCCGATATCTTCAAGAAGTCGGGGTTCTGGGTATTCTGTTGTTTGAAGTGGACTTACTTAACTTAAAACAATTTATTTTGAGTTTTTTCCTCCGGGTCAGCCAACCTAAAAAGATCGTTGTACCTAATATAGTAGAAGGCTCTGGAACCGCTTCTGCCTCTGCTATATTGTTCTTAACTTCTACTAATCTTAAATTAGTGGCGCTGTCGAAAGTCCGCGAATACACTCCAGAAGTATAAAGTGCGCTTTGTTTTGTATTACCTTCAGAAAGAAAACCAAAATTAATTGTTGTGGGATTAAAGCCATCGCTGTATGACAAATTCAAATCACCACGCTGAAAAGAGTACAAACTTTGAGTAATCCCAAAAGAGTCTAAAAGAATGTTAGAAACAGTGTCTATCAACGAGAAGGATATATTTCCCCTGGCGATGGCGCGTTCGGATTGGGGGTTGTCAACAGATGTCACAAGATTTAAAACAGTCTGGAAAGAAAAGGAAAAAGTTTCTTTGGCGTCTAGGTTGAAGTCGCCGAGAATTGATGCTTGGCTTTGAGCTAAACCGGAATATTTAATGCCGTCGCTTTTGACTGTACTGTCAGATAAGTTTTGGGCCAGCAATTGTGGGTAGTTAGAGATAAAAATTGCTTCAGCGTTTGCTTGGCTAATAACGACACCTTGGTCAGCGATTGTCTGAGTGTAAGTTTTAGCAGATGTAGCAGTGTTAATAGGACGATTGCTGAAGTTGTAGATCGCCACTTCTGCGGCAGAACCTGCTATTATTGCAGCACAGCTAGGGGCAATACCTATACTCAAGCCAGTTACCAAAGGAGCTACAAATAAAAAGGCGATCGAGCCAATGCTATGATTTAATTTCACGTTGATTATCCTTAAATGTAAAAACAATTAATTGAAGTTTATTTAGCCATTTGTAGCGCTGGGCTTCCCTGATATATTCATACTAGCTATTCAGTTAGACATTTTATGTAAAGATACAGTCAAGATATCAATGTTTTGATTGAAAGTTCTGTAAAGTTAGCCCAGAAACAGTAATTATGTTGGAAATCAAAGACCTTCACACCTACTACGGGAATATCCACGCCCTCAAAGGAGTATCGTTAACTGTCAAGGAGGGAGAAGTTGTGACATTAATCGGCAGCAACGGGGCCGGAAAAACTACAACTCTGCGTACAATTCAAGGGCTGCTGCGCCCGCGCCAAGGCACTGTATTGTTTGAAGGAAAGCCCTTAGAAGCCCTTTCTACAGAGGCGATAGTCCGCTTGGGAATTTCTCAAAGTCCAGAAGGGCGGCTGATT
Source organism: Microcoleus sp. CSU_2_2 (assembly GCA_012035135.1). Classification (GTDB taxonomy): domain Bacteria; phylum Cyanobacteriota; class Cyanobacteriia; order Cyanobacteriales; family Microcoleaceae; genus Microcoleus. The sequence goes on along the minus strand of JAAUPI010000291.1, from coordinate 2,395 downwards.
TTCCCACGCATGACGGTGCAAGAAAACTTAGAAATGGGAGCATATCTCCGTAATGATACTCTCGGTATTAAATCCGATATGGAAAAAGCATTAAATTTATTTCCCCGTTTGCGAGAAAGAATTAGTCAAAAAGGTGGCACTTTAAGTGGTGGCGAACAGCAAATGTTGGCGATCGCCCGCGCTTTAATGTCACGCCCTCGTCTGCTATTGTTGGATGAACCGAGTATGGGTTTAGCGCCGATGTTAGTTAGTCAAATTTTTGCGATCGTCCGCGATATTAACGCCCAAGGAACAACAATTTTGCTCGTAGAACAAAACGCCCGCATGGCCTTAAGTGTAGCCCATCGTGGCTATGTAATCCAAACTGGTCAAGTTGTAGTCACAGGTACTGCTAGCGATTTGCAGTCAAACGAAACTGTTCGCCAAGCATATTTAGGTGAAAATTAAATATAGCAATCCTAAATGATTTGTGAGACGTTGCTCGTAGACTGTTCAGGCACACGAGCCTAGACAACGCTCATAACTGACTTGGGATTGCTATAGAACCCATTTGAGATCTTTTTAACGATCGCCCTTCATGTGAAATCAACTCAGCCACGGGCGACTCGCGCCACGGGCGACTCAGCCACGGGCGATCGACTCGCACCACGGGCGATCGACTCGCACCACGGGCGATCGACTAACGCCACGGGCGATCGACAATTGCCCGCGTTCGAGCGAGAATGATGCAGTTTCAACGAAAACCGCTCTGGGTTGTTACTTGTCCCTGCGCGACTTTATTAATGTAAAATGACCCTCAAAACACACTCTTGGGCAATACGGTATATTGGCATTATAAGCAGTGGCGGGAACAAGGCGCGATCCTTGGTTATGCACTCTCTCTCAGTTTATCCGCGATATCTATATGCAATCCACGAAAAAGTTGATTGGCATCTGTTTCGGTCATCAGCTAATCGTGCAGTCACTAGGGGGAGTGGTGTACAAATCGCCCAAAGGTTGGGGAGTTGGGTTGACACAAAGTGAGGTATATAAAACAGAACCTTGGATGATCCCTCTTGCCAAGAGTTTCAAATTACCGGTGATTCATCAAGACCAGGTAATTGAATTGCCAAAGGATGCGACGGTGATCGCGGGCAATCCCTTTTGCCCTTATAGTGTCGTCACATATGGCGGATCTGTCTTGACTTTTCAGGGACATCCAGAGCATAAAAAGACCTATACGCAGGCGTTAATGCTGCGCCGGAAAGATGTAATGGAAGAAACGATGTTCTCCGCAGGCTTGCGTTCACTGGATGACGACTCCGACGCTCAACTGGTCGCAAAATGGGTCGTCAATTTCCTTGAGGAATGAAACGAAAAATCTTAAATGGGATAGGGGGTATATTGAGTCAAGCACAGCCTAAGTCTCTGGTTTCAATGGGTTATTTTTGGGCATTAGTTGCCACTGTCATTTGGGCTGGTAACTTTATTGTTGCCAGAAGTTTTAATCAGGATATCCTACCAGTGGGTCTAGCTTTTTGGCGATGGACGATTGCCGTTGTGACCTTGACACCATTTGCCGTGCGGGTGACAGTCGAAGACTGGAAACTGGTTCAAAAACATCTCCCCTACTTGACCGTATCAGCGTTGTCAGGAGTGACTTTTTTTAACACCTTGATCTACATTGCGGGTCACACAACGCAGGCGATGAACCTGGCTTTAATCGCCACTTCTTCCCCCATTTTTATCGTACTCATGTCTCGTCTCTTTTATGGCGAACTTATCTCCTTAAGACGTGCCACGGGCATCATGATTGTCGTGTTCGGTTTCGTATTGTTGATCACGGGAGGCTCGTTACAGAAGCTGCTGAGTATTTCCTTGGCAATTGGCGATCTGTATATGTTGTTAGCAGCCATAATCTTTGCTGGCTATACCATGCTAGTAAAACGCAAGCCACCTAACCTGCGAATGGCAACATTCGCTCTATGCACTTTTAGCTTAGGGCTGTTGTTCTTAACGCCCTTCTATGCACTGGAATGTTGGATTTATCACCCTGTTGTCTTCAATCCTTCGGTCATGCTTGCGTTACTATACGTTGGAATTCTCTCATCTGTGGTGGCGTTTCTTGCATGGAATAAGGCAATTATCCTAATCGGTCCTTCCCGCTCAGCTTTAATGTATTACCTGGTTCCGGTATTCAGTGGAATTGCTGCGTGGCTTTTTCTAGGTGAAGCGATCACTTTGGTGCATATCTTCAGTATGTTGCTGATCGTCTTCGGCATTATCATTACTAACCGCACGGAATTTGGCGTTGCAGAAATAACGAGCAGAAAGAAGGAATAAATTAGTTGAGGAAACAAGAGGTTATGTTGCCAAAAATCAGGACTTAGGAGATCGGAGGAAGAAGATTTATCGA
>JAAUPI010000290.1 GCA_012035135.1 Microcoleus sp. CSU_2_2 | reverse complement strand
CTCCTCACTCTCACGAACTACTGAGTTGTCAAGGTTCAGTTGATGGAAAGGTTAAGGCACTTTCCTCTGATTCCTTGCCGCTAATCCTCCATGATATTATTCATAGTTTCTAGCGAACGAATCGCGCTCCGTATGCCCTACGGTACAACTTGAATATCAAGTATTTGATTTTGCTGGTTAACGGTGCGCGTTGGCTACCGTAGCTCTGTTTATCGTGGTTATCGCCATCCACTACGCATTATTACTTCCTATCCTGTCAAGTGGGGACACCCCAGATTTATATTGTCTTGTGATAGCGGTTTTTCAGCCTGTGCTATGTTTAGCATACCATACTAGATAGACACTATATCGACATTAACCAGAAGGTTTGAAAGATTTTTTTAGACTTGAAAACTTAGAAATTAAAGCCGTCCTCAAAGGCGATGTACTGAGCCTAACGGCTGCGTTTATCCTGCCCTTCGACTCCGATTAGGGGGCGCGTAGTCGAATGACTTAGGATAAACTCTGTCGAAGTGACGGGGTTTTAAACCCAATTTTCTGATAATCTAAAATCTAATATCTAAAGTAGATAAATATGCAATCAGTAATTAAAGTTGATTTGGGGTCGCACTCCTACGATATTTGCGTGCGATCGGGAGGTTTAGACCAACTCGGCACCCAGATGAGCGAGCTAAATTTAGGCAAAAAAGTCCTGCTGGTGTCGAATCAGTCTATTTTTCGCCATTACGGCGAAAAATCTGCTACTGCCCTCGAATCAGCCGGTTTTGAAGTAAGTAGCTGCATTTTACCCCCCGGCGAACAGTACAAAACTTTAAATTCGGTACAGAAGATTTATGGTGCGGCTTTGGCCAACCGTTTAGAACGTTCCTCGACAATGGTGGCTTTGGGCGGCGGTGTGGTTGGAGATATGACGGGTTTTGCGGCGGCGACTTGGCTGCGCGGAATTAATGTCGTGCAAGTTCCGACTTCCCTGTTAGCGATGGTTGATGCTGCTATTGGTGGCAAAACAGGGGTAAATCATCCTTTGGGGAAGAATTTAATCGGGGCTTTTCATCAGCCACGTTTGGTGTTAATTGACCCGGATGTGTTGAAAACTCTGCCCGCGAGGGAGTTTCGATCTGCCATGGCAGAAGTAATTAAGTATGGGGTGATTTGGGATGCTGAACTTTTCGGGATGTTGGAAAAGTCTAAGCGTTTGGATCAAATGCGGTATGTGAAGGCTGATTTGCTGGCAGAAATTTTGATTCGGTCTTGCCAAGCGAAGGCTGATGTGGTAAGCAAAGATGAAAAGGAATCTGGTTTACGGGCGATTTTGAATTACGGACATACGATCGGCCATGCGGTGGAAAGTTTGACTGGTTACAAGCTGGTGAATCACGGGGAAGGCGTGGCGCTGGGGATGGTGGCGGCTAGCCGGCTGGCTGTTGAGTTGGGAATGTGGGATACTGAGTGCGATCGACGGCAGTTAGATTCGATCGTCAAGGTGGCCTTACCTGTCAAATTGCCGGCGGGTTTGGATGTTGAGGAGGTTTTGAAGAGTTTACAATTGGATAAAAAGGTGCAGGATGGAAAAGTCCGATTTGTGCTACCGGTGCGATTGGGAGAAGCTGCGGTGAGCGATCGAGTAGATGGAGATTTGATTCTCAAAGTTTTGAAGGATATGTTTTAAGAAGTCATTGGGCATTGGGTAATGGGTAATTGGTAATTGGTAATTAGTTATTTGTTGTCAACTGTCAACTACCAACTTACGATCCGCTCGACTGCGAATTGATTTCCTCTAAAATTCGATCGACTTTATTAGCTGCTTGAGTTCTACCTTGTTTGACAAATAACTCCTTAGCTTTTTTCAGCGCCTCTACTGCTTCTGCTTGATTTTCCTTTACTCCTAGCTGGAACAAAGCAACCCCTAAATTATTTAAAGCATCGGGATATTGGCCATTGATTTTAATGGCATTTCTCCACTCGACAACTGCTTCTGGTAAATTCCCTAGACTTGCCATCGCCACGCCCAAATCATTGTAAGCTTTCGCGTGTTGCGGATTTACTTTAATGGCTTGGCGAAATTGCTCGATCGCATCGCTCATTTTACCTTCGCCTGACAGCAGAGTCCCCAACTTATAATAAGCATCCGCTTGTTTGGGATAACGAGTAATCAGTTGTCGGTACAAAATTTCGGCATTAGCGACATTTCCTTGATTGTAAAGGTCCTTTGCAGTTCTCAAGCCTACCGTGTAGCCTTTGCCTACAACTTCGCACTTCTTCTCGGAGTTACCTTGCTGTTTGCAAATTTTGAGTTCGTCTCCCTTCATCTCGTAGGATAGAACTTCCCGCGGCGTTGGCCTGCGCGGTGGCTGTAAGTTCTGCGAATGCAAGTTTTGGGGCGTTTGCAGTGCTAGCGACTCAGCTTTTACCGATGGCGTAATTGCCCAAGTACATATTCCCGCCACCAAAATACTTGGGGCAATCCAGGTAAAAGGTTTTGTGAAGCGAAACCCTCGATCGTTTTTCATCTTGATTCCTGCGCGGTGGATTGTTTACATCTTTGGGAAATTTGTTGTTGATATCCAGAGGTGCACGATCGCACCGAGAGAGTCCAAAACAATGGCGTCCAACTGTTAGGACTTTTTAACAGTCGAGATATTCTAGCATTTTGCAGCTCATTTTGAGTTAAATTAGAGTAGAATCCCGAATCAACTCTCAGTCAACCTTAGCAGGAAAGTAGAAATGGGGCAGTCTATTCTAGCCATGCTCGTTGCACTCATCCTCGGCTACGCTGTTAACTCCTCTGTGAAAATAGTCAGTGGCGGCGACGAAGCTTTAGTCGAACGTTTGGGTCAATACAAGCGCACTCTCAAGCCCGGATTCCACTTTATCAGTCCCGTGGTAGAAAAAGTCGTCTGCGTAGACACAACCCGCGAAAGAGTTTTAGATATTAAACCTCAGTCCGCAATCACGGGAGATAATGTGGCTCTCGAAGTCGATGCCGTGGTGTATTGGCGGGTTGTAAATTTGCAAAAAGCTTATTACGGAATCGATCAAATTGAAAATGCGATCGCTAACTTAGTTTTAACTACGTTTCGCGCTGAAATTGGTCGGTTGCCAATGCAAGACATCTTGGGTTCCCGAGATGACATGAACAAAAAGTTACTCAAGAAATTGGACGAAGCTACTGAAACTTGGGGCGTCAAAGTGATCCGGGTGGAAATTCAAAGCATCACACCTCCTAAAAGGGTGCAAGAAGCGATGGAATTGGAGCGGGCTACCAAGAGCGAGTGGCAAGCAATGGTCAATAAAGCTATTGGTACTAAGGAGTACATGAGACTCTTAGTTGAGGCTCTAGACTCTCATCCGAATAGCAAACAAGTTTTGAATTACTTAGTAACAGAAAAATACTTGGACGCTCAACAAAAATTGGGTGAGAGCGACAATGCCAAAATTCTGTTTATGGACCCAAGGAGCATGAGTGAAGCTCTGGGCGAGCTGATGGGTTCTATGCCTGATATCGATCCGAACTCTCGCCTTGGGGAAATGAAAGTTATCGATACTCAAACTTCTCAAGATTGATTTCTGAAGATGGCGTCGGCTACTTGACAGACATCGCGCATTTCTTGGACATCGTGAACTCGCAAAATATCGGCAGAATTCGCGATCGCACCTGTACAAGCCGCCGCTGTCCCCCAAACTCTCTGTTTCGCTTCTGGTTGATTCAAAATGTGACCGATGAAGCTTTTCCGCGATACTCCGACTAAAATCGGACAGTTTAAAAAACGAAATTTTGGCAATTCGCGCAGAATTTTTAAGTTGTGACTGTAAGTCTTGGCAAAGCCAATACCGGGGTCGATAATGATTTGAGATTTGTCAATTCCTGCTGCTATGGCTGCTGCAATTCGACTCTCTAAAAATTCGCCAATTTCTCCAATTAAATCCCGATAATCTGTCAGTTGTTGCATCGTTTGGGGAGTTCCCCGAAGGTGCATTAGGACGATCGACACTTTCAATTTAGCAACGGTTGACAGCATTTCGGAGTCAAAAGTAGCTCCCGAAATATCGTTGATGATATCGGCTCCCGCTGCCACTGCAACTCTAGCAACTTGCGCTCTAGTCGTATCAACAGAAATCGGAATAGATGCAAAAATATCTGTTTTTTTTCGCAGCATTTGTACAACAGGAACGACTCGATCGATCTCTGCTTCTACAGATATTTCCGCTGCACCGGGTCGAGTAGATTGACCGCCAATATCAATAATATCAACTCCAGATTTTACCATTTTTTCAGCTTGCATTAGAGCTGATTCTAGGGTGTTGAAATCGCCACCGTCGCTAAAACTGTCAGGGGTGATATTCAAAATGCCCATTAAATACGTGCGTTTTCCCCACTCTAAAGATTTATTTCTAATTGTAATTGTTCCGCGATTACCTGTCATATCATTTTCGGTTTTCATAAATTTTTGATCGATCGGGAAACCGCAGATCGAGGCAGATGAACACAGATAAACGCAGATATAGCAACCGCCAAGGCGATTCTGAGATAAAAAATGGAAAAATGGCGCTAAATTCCACTTTTCCAAATTTTTATTTTTTTGCTGTTTCCTGCTGTTTTAAATTTTGGGCTTCCATCTGTAATAATTCTGGAACTGTTACGAACTTGTACCCTTCTTTTCTCAATCGATCGATAATATCAGGCAAAGCTTCTACAGTTCTCGATCGATTGCCACCGCCGTCGTGCATCAACACGATGCCACCGGCATTAGCTTGCCGCATCACGTTTTCCGTCAAAGATTGCGTAGTAGTACGCCAATCTAAAGAATCAGCAGACCACATCACAACTGCATAATTTTTCTTTTCGGCATAAGCTGCCAATCCATTGTTTAAAATTCCGCCAGGGGGGCGGAACATAGATGTTTTGACGCCTGTCAATTCCTCAATTAACGATGTCGTGCGATCGATCTCGCGAGCAGCACCGTCTTCGTTATACTTATAATAGTTGTGGTTCCAACTGTGGTTGCCGATCGCGTGACCAGCGTTGGCAACTTGCTTGCCAAGTTCTGGATGAGTTTGCAAGTACCTTCCCACCCAGAAGAAAGTAGCTTTAATCTTATTTTTCTTGAGAATATCTAGGATTTGTGTAGTTGTTGTCGGCCAGGGGCCGTCGTCAAATGTCAGGGCGATCGCCTTGTGCTTAGGGTCAAGTCTTGCCTGACGGAGGGTTATGCCCCGAAACTGGGACGGTAGGGAAGAGTTAAAACGGTTTTCCTGCAATTGGGCGATCGCCTGTTGGGAAAACTCAACTCTCTGCCCGATCGCCTGCTGTAACCGATTAAAATTTGAGTTCGGCTTTTGTACTTGCGACTGGGATACGGCCACGACTTGCGTCTGTGGCGGTTCTGGCTGATTTGACCGCAAGTCGATCGGCAACGTTACGCCCACCAAAAAACTACCTACAGCGGCTATAAAAGCAGTGGTCAAAGCTTTTCTCCGCCTCCACAGCCGTTTTAAATTGGTCACCTTTTTGTCTCCTTCACACCTTGCGCACTTAATTATAGATTTGAGATTGATAGTTATAAGCTTTATAGACAAATATAGAAACCTGCCTAGCAAGCTGTTTTGTAAGGAGTTAGCCTTACCGGAGGTACTACTAATACCAAATCCGGGTTACTTACCCCTTTTATAATCTGGTAAATGTAGTAAATGTAGGGTGCGTCGCTACGAACAACTCTCGTTGCTATTGGGAGATCTCATAGCGACGCACCATACCAATTATAACGGGGATGGGAAACCCGGATTTGGTATAACCCCCTACTACCCCTGCATACCTCTACAAAATCACCAAAGAACGAGACGGAAGCCCCTGGCTTTAGACATGGGTCGGAAGTCGGCAGCGGTTTCAACCGCCTTCAATATTTTACACAATTGATCGAAAGATTTGTTATAGTTAAATTGTAAGTAGGAA
>JAAUPI010000032.1 GCA_012035135.1 Microcoleus sp. CSU_2_2 | reverse complement strand
ATTTCCTGTTGCCTGTTGCCTGTTCACTGTTGCCTCTTCCCTTCTATAAGTTGTTTGTTTGGGTTGGGGTTAAATCCCCATCCCTTGGACAGTCTGTTGCCTGTTCCCTATTGCCTGTTCCCTTTTAAGGTGTAATTTTCGCTGTTCGTCGTTCCCCTCAAGACATCGCACAACGATTGCTCGCTATTCTCAATCAAGTGACCTCAGACGAGATGCAAAATCAAGTCAGATATATTTAGTAGCGATCGTAGGGGAGTTGGGACAGTAGGTGCGCGATCGTCGGCGCAGTTGAGCAGGTGCAGATATCCGGCTCGAATACTCCCTTTATCTGTTTTTATCTGTTAGTTTATCAAGCTTCACTTTGTTTGTTTAGTAGCAATTTTAACCATCAAATAATCGAGGGTAAATAATCCGGATTTTCTATCAGCCCTCTTTTATCCAATTGAGCTGAAACCTCGATCGTGTGTTGGCTGTATCCAGGCAAAACCGTTAATTGTTCTGAAAACGACAAAAGGCGGATGAATTACCTTCAGCGGCTTGTTGGAGCCTTACGAATTAAGCGTTACATAGCTTGATGCGATCGCGATCCCCCCAATTTAGTATTTTGTACGGAATAATGTAAGAGAGCGGTGTATCCAGTTGTAAGAGTAGTTGCATAACTACTGAGGGCGAGCGAAAAAGCTATCAGATATGACTCCAGCAGCAGATGCTGTGTCAACAGTGTTTAATCTGTCTGTTTTCTCTATTACGTAAATTGCCTTGCGACGACTGAGACGCTACCTAATCAAGTAGATCGTCATCTCAGAAACACTTACTTTTTTGGAGTACACAATTATATGACCACAATAATGCAGCTCTTAATCCACATTAGAGGTGGAGTTTCTCTTGTTATGAGTTCTGTACTTGCGGTTGGAAAACATTTTCGACTTGGGATAATTTTGGCTTTAGCGTGTCTTGCTTGTGTTTTGAGTTATGTTCCTGCTGTTTCGCAAACTTCGCCAACTCAGTTACCTAATCCCCTCAAACTGGGAGTTAGGACTTCTGCTTACCCGATCGGAAATAATATTAAGACACCCTATTCTGCTGAAGGGTTTTGCGGCACTTTTGGTAAAGAGCTACAGAAGGAGTTAGCTAGTAATGGTCAACAAATCAAAGTTCAATATCTTCCTATTGTGAATCAACATAAAGGAGTCAAAGTTGCACCTAGATATGATGGTTTGAAACAACGTCTAATTGATATTGAATGCGGTCCAAATTCAATATCATCTGGTAAGCTTCTAACTGGTCAAGGTATTAAATTTTCTAACCATTTCTATGAAACAGGTGTGAAGCTTCTATTAAAAGAAGAATTGGCTAAGAAGTTGAATTCAGGAGCTCGGGGGCTAAATAAGATTACAATTAGTGTAGTTCAAGAATCTACAACCCTAGAAGTATTGCAGAGTATAAAGGATATTAATCAATCTAAAATTGCTACTTCTGATAGTGGCAGTGATGGTTTAACTGATCTAGAGGAGAATAATGTACAGGCATTTGCTAGTGATGCACTTATTGTGGGGAGTCTCCTTAGAGAGGGAGTTAAAGGAGAACCTAGCGACCAACTTTGGTGGAATATTTTTAACAAAAGAGTCGATCAACCAGGACAACCATTTAGATCACAATACCAAAATTTGGGATACACTATCTACCCAAACAACTCATCAAAAAGGACATATTTAACTAGCCAGCCGACAGAAAAGTATGCTATGGCAGTTCTCGAAGGTACGCCGTTTACTGACGATCTACTTAATGCGATTAATAAAACTTTAGAGAAATCTAAATTGTCCAGTGAAGGGCAGAAATTAAAAGAGTATGAAACAAGAGCAAGTGATTTATCATGGAATGGTTGGAAGAAGTTATTGCTTTTCATCAATACTTATATATGGGTGGTTTTCGTACCAGTTATTTGGGCTTTATTTATTCAGTTTTTAAGTCAAATTTTACACGAATCTTGGGTGAAAACATTTACATTGGTATCGGGGATAACAGTATGTTTATCGCTGGGGCTAATAGTTATAATTCAGATTGTATTGATAGTTATGCCGCGAGTTTTTCCAGGTTACTAACAATTGCTGACTGCATTGGCTAGATCTCAATAATTGGCTGTTATCAATGTCGAAAACAATCTCAATGAGACGCTAAATAAACTCAAATCTCAAATTGATCGACCCAGATAGAGGCACCTAAATGCCTTGGAATGGATCACCCTAAAATCACTACCTTGCTGCGTAGCCAACTATCTGGGTTTGAAATCGTTCGCCCGACAATGAATTACCATCAGAACGACAGACGATATCCATGCAACCGGACACGATCGAACTAACTTAAACTAAGTCAGGTAAATGACTGTTTATATTGATGACTATTTTTTAGACATCCGGTATGAGTGGCAGACGACGAATACGAATACGGTTTGGCTCGATCGCAATAGCCGCTCCTTGTTCTAGCTCTTCCTCACAGTCAGCAATTACCATCAGCAGCAAATCCTTTAATGCTTGGGCGCGCAATCTTTCAATCCGAATGCGAATAACAGAGGGAGAAACTGCTTTCTCAAGTGCTAACAATGTATGAAAATCTGCATCAAGAGTAACAACCACACGTTCTTCAACTCTTGCTTTTTGGATGATTTCGGCATCTTCGGCTTGAGACATACCAACTTCACCAACATGGATGGTGTCCATGCCTGTATCGCGTAATAATGCAGCAGCAGAAAGTGGTAATCCCTGGTCAAGCAACAGCTTCATAATGATTTGGTAGCTCAATGATGCGATCGTCAAGATAAGAAGATACAAAAATTAGAGCTTGTCGGATATCTTCATCCTCTAGTTCTGGAAACTCTTGATGTAGTTCTGCTCGATCGGGATAAGTTGCTAGCAGCTCGATTACCCGCCGAACAGTCAGCCGAAGATCGCGAATACATGGTTGCCCATTCATTCGCTTGGGATTGCTTGTAATACGATCTATTTTCATTTACCCTAATCTCAAATCTTCCTTATTATTTTATATCCCATCTTGCCACTTCGGAAACTTAGACTGGTAAATTCTCGCTTGCCTTGGGTGAAACCGTAAATCAAAATCAAGTGCCGCACAATACATGATATAATCTAAAATACTGCAAATTGCTCGTGAATGTCAAAAGTCACGTAAATAATTTTATAAACTCATGACTATTTTTACTCTGCGTTCTATTAAAAAAGACTTCGGCATCAAGGAACTCTTGACAGATGCCAGCTTCAGCCTCGATGAAGGCGATAAAGTCGGACTCATCGGCACTAACGGTTCCGGCAAATCCACCCTGCTGAAAATGATTGCCGGTTTGGAGTCGATCGACTCTGGCGATCGTTGGGTCAATTCCGGATCTAAAATTGTTTATCTCCCCCAACAACCGGATTTAGACGAAAATCATACGGTTTTAGAGCAAGTATTTGCTGACAGCGGCGAACAAATGGCTTTGGTGCGCGAATATGAGGAAATTTCCGATAAATTGTCTCACGGTCAAGGCGATACTGATAAGTTAATGGCGCGTTTGTCTGCTGTTTCGCAACGCATCGACGAGGTGGATGCGTGGGATTTGGAAACTAAGGCTAAATTGATTTTGACTAAGTTGGGAATTCAAGATTTTGATGCGAAAATTGGCGATTTGTCCGGCGGTTATCGCAAGCGAATTGCTTTAGCAACCGCTTTACTTTCGGAACCAGATGTGTTGTTGATGGATGAACCGACTAACCATTTAGACGCGCTGTCTGTGGAGTGGTTGCAGAACTATTTGAATGGCTATCGGGGTGCTTTGCTGCTGATTACCCACGATCGCTATTTTCTCGATCGCGTCACGAATCGCATCTTAGAAATCGATCGGGGCGACCTTTACAATTATGCTGGAAATTACGCTTATTATTTGGAGAAAAAAGCCTTAGCAGAAGAATCCGCCGCCAGCACTCAGCGCAAACACGCGGGAGTTTTGCGGCGCGAATTGGAATGGTTGAAGCGCGGGCCGAAAGCTAGAAGTACCAAGCAAAAAGCTAGGATCGATCGCATTAAAGATATGCGCGCCCAGGAGTTCAAAACAGTTAACGGCAAAGTCGAAATTGCCACAGCGGGTCGCCGAATTGGTAAGAAAGTTATTGAGTTATTGAATATCTGTAAAGCTTACGGCGATCGCACTTTAATTAAAGATTTTACCTACAATTTCACTCCCGAAGACCGGATTGGAATTATTGGTAGCAACGGTGCGGGAAAATCGACGTTGATGGATATTATTACCGGACGAGTGCAGCCGGATTCGGGTACTGTGGAAATTGGCACAACCATTCATATCGGTTATTTTGACCAGCATTCAGAGGATTTGACGCCGAATGAAGATCAGCGGGTTATTGAATACTTAAAAAGCGTGGCGGAATTGGTGCAAACGGCGGACGGAGAAATCATTACTGCTTCTCAAATGTTGGAAAAGTTTCTGTTTCCGCCGAACCAACAGTATGCACCGATTAACAAACTTTCCGGTGGGGAAAAGCGCCGATTATTTCTGTTGAAGGTGTTGATGAGTGCGCCGAATGTGTTGATTTTGGACGAACCGACGAACGATTTAGACGTGCAGACTTTGACGGTTTTAGAGGATTATTTAGAAGATTTTAACGGTTGTGTAATTGTGGTTTCGCACGATCGCTATTTTCTCGATCGCACAATTGACATGGTTTTTGCCTTAGAACCTGGTGGCAATTTGCGTTTGTATCCCGGCAATTACTCGGTCTATTTAGACTATAAAAAAGCCGAAGAAAACAAGGAAATTTCAGGACAAAAACAGAAAGAAAAAGTTACACAATCCTCTGAGTCTCAAAATCCAAAATCTCAAATTGCCAATCCAAAATCAACTAAGCTTTCCTTTAAAGAAAAGCGGGAATACGAGCAATTAGAAAGTGCAATTCCGCAGATGGAAGCTGAGAAAGAAGAGATTGAGAAGATTTTGTACAACAATGCTCCGAGCGGTTTTACAGAGGTAAAGAAATTATCCGATCGATTGGCACAATTGATTCAGGAAATCGATCGGGCGACTGAAAGGTGGTTGGAATTGGCGGAACGAATGAATTAATACAATTTGAGATTTGCGAGATGAAAAAGTGGAGATCGATCGTTGGTTTAAAACTTGCAAGTGTCGATTTTACCTGAGAGCGCTATCTTCTAACAAGCCACTAAAAATTTTGAGTAATTCCGATATAATAGAAAAATGTCGAGATAGGTAAAAACATATGTCTCAATCTGTTGTACCAGCGATCGAAGAAAAGCTGACCGATACTTCGGTCACATTAACTTTTGAAGAGTACAAAGTTTATCAAAGCAATGACGATGTAAAATACGAACTGTACGAAGGCAAATTAATTCCCATGCCAACAGCCACAATTCTACACATCAAAATTTGCGAATATTTAGTTTACCACTTACAGCGTTACTTAGAGCGCCAACTCAACTTAGTAGTAAAAACTGGTTTGGGAGTGAGAACAGCAAAGGATAAATCCCGAATTCCCGACGTAGTTGTCTGTACCAGAAACCTTTGGGAACAAGCAGAAGCCAGCCCCGGTGCCGGCATCCTAGATTTTGAGGAAAAACCACTATTAGTTATAGAGGTAGTCAGTGAAAATCGACGGCAAGATTATGTTATTAAACGTGCCGAATACGAACAAGCTAACGTGCCGGAATACATAATTGTCGATCCCGCCCAAAATAGAGAGCGAGTGCGAGTATTGGCATTTCAAGAAGGTGAAGAGAGTTATACGCAAATAGATTATTTGCTGGGGCAGGAAATGGTATCTGTAGTATTTCCCGATCTGAGATTATCAGTAGATGAAATACTTTGCCCGCCGTTAGTGGATGACTTAATTAATGAAGAAAAAGCTCACTTGCAAGAAATCGGACAACAACTTGCAACAGAGCGGCAACGTGCCGAAAACGAGCGGCAACGTGCCGAAAACGAACGCCAACGCGCCGATAACGAGCGACAACGTGCCAATAACGAACGCCAACGCGCAGAAAGATTGGCGGCGAGGTTGCGGGAATTGGAAATAGATCCTGATACTGTTTAGAGGATTAATGGCAAGACTTTCCAAATATTACATATTTTCCACTCATTTACTTAGGGAGAAGGTGAAGGTATGGGAGCATTTTGTTGGGAACGTACTAACGGGGAAGGTGAAGGTGTGGGAGTATTTTGTTGAGTTCGCACTAAAGATGCAGCAGTTTCTTCAGGTTTTCCAGAGGAGGGAAACACTAAAATACTCTTAATTTGCGGGTTATTAACCAGTTCTTTCAAGCGATTAAATTGCTTGTCGGAAATTGCAACTCCCGCATAATTTTTGGCATAATTTAGCTCTTCGTTGAAATTAGCATCGTTGTAAATTTGAATGAAAATTCGATCGACTCCCCAATTTTCCCAATCGGCTGCAAAATAACGTTTGCCCCAATAAGGATTGTGATGGCAAATGTCGAAACTAACTCTTGGATTGACTTTTTTCATTTCAGCCTTCATTTGCCGCACAAAATTAGTCAAACCGGAAGTGCGATCGACTTTTCCAGGTAATTCAGCATGATAACCCAAGTAATCATCCCACTGCACCGCATCGATATTTGGATACTTTTTGACAAACTCTACTGAGATGTTTTTGAATAAATTAGCAACCTCTGGAATCTCCACATCTAGTACATAATGCTCGATGCCTGCGTAGGTTTTATCCACTCCCGGCACGATCCATCGCTTAGCAACTGCCACGTCAAAAATCGGGCTATTTTTATCAATTTTAATTCCCTTCTCAAAATAGGCGTGAACTTGCATTCCCTGTTTGTGCGCTTCATCAATCAACCAATCCAACCATCGATCTTGAAATTCGTTGGGACAACTTTTGAATCCGAATGTTTGCTGCATGACATCGCTGTCATACATCGTACAACCATTACCCCAAACTCCATGAATAATGGTATTAAATCCTTGACTGCGATAGTAACGAACTCGATCGCGAATCATTTGTTCGCTAGCGTTATTAGTCGCTTGATAGCGACTTAAATAAATTCCCCTGATTGCCTTTTTCTCCCAAGGAGTTTGAGGTAATGGTGATTGTTTGGGGGTTGTGGAAACTAAGGGTAATTGTGGAATTTGGGGATTAGTTGTTGGTGTCGTAGTCGGTGTCGCTGGTGGCAAGGAAGTATTGCCAAGAGGTACAGGCTGGACAGGTGCTAAAGGCAAATTAGCAGCGGTTGGTTGTCGATTATTAGGGTTGGTTGCTGTTTGAGGCTCGTTTTGTTGAAAATTGGGCAGAAACTTGCTAATACCCAAACTATCTAGATTTCTAAATCCCCAATAACCAACACCTAACAACACTACGATTAATGAAATTGGAATGCTCGAACATCCACATCCGCTGTTTTCTTTTTTAGATGGCATTGTATAGAAAAAGTAAAAGTGCTGAGGTTATACATCAAGCTACTACACTTTGAGAGCGATCGATTCCGCAGATAGCGATTCTCCTAAAATCTTGCACCAATGTCAGAAACAGGGTTTCTTGGCGCTTGTTGAGCATGGTGCAACATTTCAGTTAAAATTGAGATATTGCACCTGTCGCAATAACCCTCCGCCGCCCAAAATGATATAACAGTGACAGGATATAGAGGAATTATAACTGAAAAAATCCCATGCTGAAACGAATATATATTGACAATTTTCGCTGTTTGGTAAATTTTGAACTCGATCTTGAGGCGATCGATCTATTTCTGGGTGCTAACGGTTCAGGTAAATCAACTGTTTTTGAAGTATTGCAGAAAATTCAATCATTTGTCAGCGGTGACAGTAAGGTAGAAGCAATTTTCAAAATTGCGGACTGCACGCGCTGGCAAAACTCACAAATTCAGCGCTTTGAGTTAGAGATTATCGGTAACAGCGGCTGTTACAAATATGAATTAGGAATTGGTCACAATCGAGATAAATGTCGGGTTGAGTACGAGCGTCTGTGGTTTGATAGTCAGCCTTTACTAAAATTTGAATTAGGGGAAGTTCAACTCTATCGAGATAATCATTCAGAAGGCCCGCAATACCCCTTTGACTGGTCGCAATCTCTGCTTGCTTCATTAATGCCCAGAAACGACAACACAAAGTTAACTTGGTTTAGAGAACGGATGGCGCGATTTATTATTGTGCAAATTGTTCCTAGTTTGATGCTTGATGAAAGCGAGCGAGAACAAATGCGTTTGACTCCGAAGATGGAAAATTTTGTTTCATGGTATCGCTACTTATCTGAAGATCAAGGTAAGGTTGCAGAAATAGGAAGTATTTTAAGAAAAGTTTTGGAGGGTTTCACAAATTTTAAATTTGAGCGAGTCAGCGAAGATAATTTGGTGTTAAAGCTGCGGTTTTTAGCAGAAAAAGGTAATATAAAGCCAATTGAATATCGTTTTGGTGAATTATCTGATGGGCAAAAAACATTAGTTGCTTTGTACGCGCTGATTCACGGTACTAAATCTGAAGATTACACATTGTGGATTGATGAACCTGAAAACTTTTTGGCCTTGCCAGAAATTCAACCTTGGCTGATTGAACTTTATGACCTTTGCAGCGAAGGAAAACTTCAATCATTACTAATCTCTCACCATCCTGAATTAATTAATTACCTGTTGGTTTCACCAATTGGCTATTGGTTTGAGCGTCAAAGTAATGCTCCGGTTCGAGTCAAACGAATTAGCGATCGAGTAGCTGAAAATTCTGGATTGCCAGTTTCTGAACTGATTGCACGGGGATGGTTGAATGAGTCAGCGTAGAGTTCAGATTGTCATTCTTTGTGAGGATAGACAACAGGAGGTTTTTGCGCGTTATTTCCTAAAAAGACGAGGTTTTACAGGTCTATTTCGGACTAAAATATGTCCGCCCGGTAGCCAATCTGGAGAACAGTATGTACGCACTCAGTATCCGGTGGAAGTGAAAGCTTATCGGCAGAATAAAAACCGCGTGTCGATCGGATTAGTTGTGTTGATTGATGCAGATACGGGTATGCCACAAGACCGACTTAATCAGTTAGCTAGCGCCCTTGATGAAGATGCTCAGGAAAAGAGACAATCGAATGAGGCGATCGCAATTTTTGTTCCCAAACGCAATATTGAAACTTGGATACACTATTTGCAGGGAGATACTGTGAATGAGGAGGATGCTTATGCAAAATTTGATAAAAATGAGGCTGTTTGCAAAACTTTTGTTGAGGATTTAGCCGATCGATGTTATTCTCAAAGCTTACCAGAAGATGCGCCGCGATCACTTCAGGCAGCTTGTGGGGAATTACAGCGGCTATTACCACTTTTGGAGCAATGAGTTAATAAGTGAGAGACGATATTATGTAACTGACTGGAAATTGGATGACTTTGAGCGAGATTTGTGGAAAGCTGGGAAGCGAGAGTTGTTTTGTCGATAATCACTTACAAATACTTAACAAATAGCACGCGATGCTCTCCTACACCATCGTAGTCCACATGATAGGGAACACCTTTTTCTTGAGTTTGACTCGGTTCAGTCGATCGGTTTGTAGTCACTGGGTCGAACGCTACGAATCTGCATATACTTCCCTATATTGTGCAGCTAATAGACTTTGCATCAACGCTTTGCTCGGCTTCATACCTTCCGCTGTTACAGCTTTGTTATTTTGCACTTGTTTCCTTAACAGCCTTTGCTGTCATCATACCCCAAAACCAATTGATTTTGTATCGTTCGATCGCAACTCTTTGAAATCCCTCATCTTGCATCATCGTTTGAAATTCAGCGACTCCATAGGTGCGAAAATGAGCGCGGTTAAAACACCGCAGGAAAAAGTCACAAACCTTGCAAGTTAGATAATCGTCACACCAATCTGTAATAACTAGACGACCATTCGGTTTGAGAACCCGTTTTGCTTCTTGAATTGCCTGGGATGGATCTCTAAAGAAATGAAAGGCACTAGTTGAAACTACAACATCAAAATAGTTGCTGGGAAATGGCAGGTTGTCAGCACTACCTAAGTTTAAATCGACAGATTTAGATAGCTTCTGTTTGGCAATTTCGAGCATTTCGGCACAGGGATCTATTCCGAAAACCTGTATTTCTGGAGCCATTTGCAACAGACGCTGGATTAAAGCTCCCGTTCCACAACCAAGGTCTAAAATACGCTCTCCTGGGTTGATTTCTAGACGGTTTAGTGTTTCCCCAATTGTAGCATTTACATAAAATGACCAGCGACTATCGTATCGCTCTGCGAGTCTAGAATACTCTTTTTGAACGGGGTCAGAGTACATAAAATTTAATGCCGATCGCTGCAACAATAACCTGATTAATTTAATCCTTAAGCAAATGTATTGTCAAGGATGAGGGCGATCGCACTTTCAATCTTACCTCACCATCATAGACGAGCGATCGCACTGGCGTGTAAATTTAGATAAGTTCGCTTGACTCTAATCTAAAAAATAGAGTGAATTTAACGGGCGAAAGAAATTGACAAAAGCACTCGCTTGTGTGCGTATGTTAGAGATCTAGGCTGGGTGAAGCATTAGGTCATAAAAATAGTCGATTTTCTTCATAGATTGTCGCCCTCGGCGTACTCCCTACACGCTCCCGATCCTGGTTCTTTTTGTCAATACGCAGAAGCCAGACTTCTTGAAGAAGTCCGGCTTCTAACAGCAAATAAGTTTACATTGAATTAGAGCGGCATACCGATCTATTTTCTACTTGCCAAAAGCATCTTTGATGTTATCAACAGTGCGTTCAACAGCATTCTTCGTATTGTCTACTGCTTTTTGAGTTCGAGCTGAATCTTCCTCTGCTCTTTTCTCAATTGTGGCTGCATCTTTCTTGGCTTTGCGCTCTGCGAAACTACCGTCATCGCTGGCTCTATCGACTTTGCCGGCATTTTTCTTAGCTGTTTCCTTAACCTTATTTTCCGTATCTCGGATGAAATTCTTGGCTCGTCCAGCATCTGCACTGGCTTTATCTTGAATTTTATCACCCGCGTCTGCTGTGGCGATCGAATTTACAGCAGGAAAGGCCATTGCTGAAGTGTTGGAGAAAAACGCACCTTGCCACATAAAGACCATTGCTGACAAACAAAGCAGAGTTGTAGCCATCCAGCGTCCAGCAGTCGAAAGCCGTTTCATCAAGTAATTCAGTTTCATAGAATACAATTTCCATCAGACTAGCACTCTATTTCTACTCGATCGGGATCGTCGCCTCAATCATTCCCTAGATAGAGGTTCTTCCGTCACCTGTTGGTAAAGGAATTCACTATTTTGATAGATTGACTGACACTACAATCACCTCCATTCTGACTGTTGAGAGTGCAGAATGTGGGTTTGTACATTAGAGGCAGAGAAAATTTTATTTTTGAGAGCCGCAGCAGAGAACATTTAGTTATTGGGGAAGCTCTTCTATGGAAATAACTTTACTTGCCTTTGGCTTTGGCAGCCCTCGATTCTACTGTAAATGCTGGAATATCTGCCAATTCTGTTTCGCTCAAACTGTATTGTTCGCAAACCAAACTCAGACGAGTTCCAGGACTTTTAACCGCATTAACAGAATGGGTTAAATCTCCTTGAAAATATACCAGCGCGTTCATTTCCGGCTTAATCTGCCCGACTTGCTTTTTATGGCAGCGCAGGACTAATTCTCCCCCTTCTAGGTGGGGCGGTACTTGCACGTAAAGAACGCTGACTGTCGCTGGAGGTTCAACAGTTTTGCAGTACGATCGCAAAGATCGATCGATATGCGGATCGACGCGGGAACCTTCTTTCAGCAGCAAAGGATTGAGGTAAAAAGCATTGCAAGTTGGCTGTAGCGCTTGGTCTAAATAGGGCTTAAAAAAGGGAAACTTCTGTTCCACTTGGGCGATTTCTGAACGTTGAAACACCACAGAAAACCCTTTTGTACCGATGAAGTCGCGGTTGAGGTTATTGATTGCAAAATAAGGGGATGCTAGAATTGCTCCTCGCAAATCGTTGAGGTAAGTAATGGAGAAAGCGTTAGGATGTTTGCTATAGTATTTCAAGGAACTCAAAAAGAATATCTAAAATTATAAAATCTCCCCTAAAGTTTAAGGAAGATTTACGGAAAAAAATGTTTTTAGGGAAGCGACTGCCATCTTGCCATTCAGGCAGGAGATGGCTAAAGCTTTTGCTATGTTATCAAAATCGGAGCGACAGGATTTGAACCTGCGACCCCCACTACCCCAAAGTGGTGCGCTACCAAGCTGCGCTACGCCCCGACAACCTTATAACTATATCACTAAACCCGTGAGAAAGTCAATCGATTTTAGATTTTAGATTTTAGATTTTAGATTGGAAGAGTCAAAAAACTTTTAAAACTTTTGCCGCCTGTACCAAACCGGGCGCCACAGCCACCGGCCAAAAACCCTCGCATCTCCGACCGGAATTCAAAATCAACTGTACGCTGTAGGCTTCGGAATAGCCTTCTACCTGCACCCAAAGCAAGTCGCTTTCGGCTTCAACGGCGATTTTTTCCTCGTCCATCAATTCGATCGCCATTTGACTCACTGCGGCGGCTAACTGTGCTAATAGCCGACAGAAATCGTTTAACTCAGCCTCCGTTAGTTCGATCGCCCAACCATCTCCCCCCACCAAACCTTTAAACTCATCCGCTTCGGGATTCCAACCCAAACGCCATCCGGTACCACTCTTAATTACACGTTCCATCGATTTTAGATTTTAGATTTTAGATTTTAGAAGTAGGGTGCGTCACCTACCTTTGTTTTCGATCCAAACCAAGAATCTCAAATTTGCAATCCAATCGGTAAACCATTCTGAGATCGACAGGACTCGATCCGATCGCGCATCAAACTGCTTTAATCGTATTTAAAACATTGCTGCGTTTGAATTCATCAGGTGTGCGATCGATTAAATTGGCAATTTTTGTGTAATAATCTTGCAGTCCTTCCACAAAATAGCTGTCAGCTAAAGCAACGGGCAAAAGGTAAGGAACTACTAAAAAATTTTCTGTGGGACTTCGAGCTTTTTCTAAATCCGATCGATCGTCCATTTGTGGATAATTTTTATTGTCGATCGGCTTGATGCTGTCAAGCAATGACTTCCCAATCTCTTGGATTTTTGATAAGCCAAATTCAGTGACATCGAGTACGGGAGAAAATACCAAATCGATCGATAGATTTTTGAGAGATTGAAGTGAACGCAAAAGTAATTCCGTTCCTTGTTTGTTTGGTCCGTTAGGAAACAGAAAAATTATTGCTTCATTAGCTTGAATTAAGGATAAAGCACCCCATCGATCGAACCCATTGCTGGCATCAATTAAAATAATATCTGGATTTAAATGCTGGTGAATCTTTCTTTTAAAAACAGACCACAGGTTGTCTTCTCGATCGATAACAGTTGTAGCATGGAGGTCATCAACTTTAGCCACATAATCGAGGTTGAGACAACCAGCAGGCACAACAAACAATCTCCCTGTGGCGTTAGGAATTCTCACTTCACCAAATATTTCAGCAATTGAAATATTTGGTTCTACTCCTTCTGGTAAGTAGGAACGCTCGTAAAAATAGTCAACAATTCCATACTTTGGTTGCGGTATGAGATTGAATGCTGTACTCAATCCAGGTGCTTCTAAATCTAGATCGACAGCCACAACTTTAAGGCCTCGCATTGCTAAAATTGAGGCGACATGGGTTAATGCAGTTGTGCGACCGACTCCTCCTTTAAAGGAATAAAATGTGATGGTTCTAGGTGTGCGGAGCTCCTGCAGTGGTAGTTCAAGTTGATTTTGCGGATTAGCTGCTTGAATAGCTAAATCTTGCCAAGTGTTGGCTGAGTTTGGATTAAATTGTGGCTGTGAAAGATTCAGCGATTCGGCTTCTTGAAGTGTATATAGAGATATAAATCCCGGAGATAAATGAGGAAGCTGAGATTGCAGTAATGTTGAGATTTGTTCCTTGCGATCTGGCATGGATAAACCTACAAAGCGATCGCTCACAACCGTCAAATTGAGCAAGCCTGATGTCGAAATATTTACATCAAGCCACTCTGGCGACTTTCGTACATATTGCTCTGTCAGATGCTGCTTTAGCGAAACTTGCCAATTTTCCTGCATTTTCAACTCCCTTACAATTGAGTAGCTTGTTTCTGCAACCAGCTTTCGAGGCTCTGATATGTCTTTAACCAGTGTTTGTAACTTGCATCATCAGGCTCACTTCCAGAATAGCGCAGATCTATGAAATGTTGGCTAGTTGGATTCTCAACCTCATCCAGCCATTTTCGCACTTCAGGAAATTTTTCAATTCTCGATCGCAGTCGATTGTGCCGTCTTAATGCTTCAGTGTAGCTGTGTCCTGGATTAGTAATAGTATGTCCGGGATTGTTATCATCTCTCAGCCATTCTCTAGTTGCTGCCTTCGGTAAAGATGCAAAAATCATTGCTTTTAGCAGGCACTCGATTGTTATACCACCAAAGTGCATAGCAGCCACTTTCCTTCCAGATTGGCATAGTGTTTGAGTATCAATGTGGCGTTCTATAAAAGAGGCTTCGTAATCTTCCATACTTAACAAACTTACAATTCAAGCTTGACAAGTATACGATATAAATAGCATTTTCGATCGCAAATCCGGCAAAAAGCAATCCCCAAAACTTAAAATTATAAAATTTTTGTTTGCCTGAGAATTTATGCCAAGAAACCGGGTTTCTTTGTGAAACCTCCGATATTAACAAAAAATCTCCAACGAAACCCGGTTTCTGACTGTACGATCGCGCGTACTGAATCAACCCGATTTCTAATCATCCGATCGCACCTACCGGGCAGTTAAAGGAGATAAGGAACTTAAGGAGTTTAACTGTTTTAAGCAATTTAAAATCGTTACGTCGAAATAAATATTTTTTTTAAATCCCGTATCTTCCTTACAAGACAAATAACCAGCAGGAATAATTAGTAAATAACAGAGAAACAAATCTTGCTCAATTGGTTAGCTGTAAATAGGAGAAACTAAAAATGTCTGTATTTCACCACATCAAATCCGGCACATCTATTTTATTAGCACTCTCGATCGCAGGCGCAACCGCCGCTCCAATCTTAACTGCTGCGCCAGCTTTTTCTCAAACAGCTTTTTCTGACGTTAATAATAACTACTGGGCAAAAGACTTTATTGCAGAACTGTCAGACAGAGGAATTATCAAAGGATTTCCTGATGGCAGTTTCCGGCCGGATGCACCCGTAACGCGAGCCGAATTTGCAGCAATGATCCGTTCCCTGAAAAAGGCAAAAACCCGCGATGCTGTAGGATTTGTAGATGTTCCTGCCAATTTTTGGGCGCGGGGGGCGATCGCAGAAGCCTATGAAATGCAGTGGATGTCGGGCTATCCTGGCAACGTTTTCAGGCCTCAACAGCAAATTCCCCGCGTGCAAGTCGCAATCGCTTTAAATAACGGATTGGGCTACGCACCTACCTGCAATTTTGAAGATGTGCTCAGCTACTACAGCGATGCTAGCGACATTCCCAACTATGCCCTCAAAAGCGTGGCTGCTGCTACTGAAAAACAGTTAGTTGTCAGCTATCCTACCCCGCAATCTCTCAAGCCCAACAAATCGGCAACGCGGGCTGAAGTAGCTGCTTTTATTTATCAAGCATTAGTCAGTACCAATCAAGCACAAGCGATTAATTCTCCCTACATTGCCAGAGTTGATGTTGGCAACCAAAATGTAGCGGTGAAAATTCCCAGCGGTATCGCTATTCCAGTCGAATACACAAAAGATAAGATTTTGCTCGGCCCCAATGACAAGTCTCCTTTGATATTAACAGTGGCTGCGGATATTGCTGATAGTAACGGCAAAGTGTTAATACCCGAAGGCTCGAAAATCAGTGGCGAATTGCGATCGACTTCCCAAGGCGTGCAGTTTGTGGCCGGAGAATTAAGCATCATCAACGGCGACAGAGTACCTCTGAATGCTACTTCCAAGTTGATTACTAAAAAGGAAAGTGTTACCAAGGGAATTAATGTCGGCAATTTGATTAAGAATACGGCTTTGGGTGCAGCAGCAGCCGCTGCGATCGCGGGAGTTACAGGCGATCGGGCGATCGCGACTGAAGAGGTGCTCGGAGGGGCGGGAATCGGGACTTTGGTTGGAGTATTTCTCGGTCGAGATAAAGTCGATTTGTATGTTGTTAATCCCGAAACCGATTTAGATTTGCAGTTGGGTTCTGATTTAGTAGTTGATGCTGGTAGTGGCGGTATTTGCAGTGTTCGATCGAGCCGATAGTTGGATTTGAACTCACCGAATAAAACCATTAATCGAAGATGTAAAATCTGACGCACCTTACAATATATGCCAAACGTACCGAATATATCGATCGACAAAACAAAGATAATACCAATAGTAGAGATAATACAGTCGATCGCGCGATCGTTCAAAGTCTCCGCCAACAACTAGCAGCTAAAGGATTCAAGCTCAATTAAAGAGTTGAGAGTTGAGAGTTGAGAGTTAATAGCGACATCAATTCACCAACCGTAGGATAAAGCATTTGGGCGACAATTTATGTTAAAAACGCCAGGTTTGATGCCCAAGTGCTTCACCCTGCCAAGGCAGAAGGCTGGAATTTCTACTTAGAAATTTTGAGATTCAGTAGCTGGAGCTGTCGAACCTGGTTGGTTGAGAAACAAGTTTTTAGCGCCGTCATTTTGGTAAATGCAGTTGATTTCGGGTTGACCTTCGAGGGGGCCGGTAAAGCCAAAGGTGTTCATGCGATTTTTGCATTCACGCACTTGGTTCTGGTTGACGAGTTTTCTTTGTTCGAGAATTGCCCAGTTATTGGTTCGCAGGACGCATCCAGGGCGCATACTGGGCTGCGAAATGTAGACGTTGAACGGGTTGAGGGTGACGTAGAGGCGCATATCTGTCACCATCGCGCTAGCCCCAAACTGCACGCAAAGTTCCGGATTTGGGGCGCTGCGATCGATAAATTCGCGGGATGCCACGTTCTCTGGGCTAATGGTAGCAGTGGAGCTAAAAGCTATGCCAATCCCAATTCCGAGAATAAAGACGGCTGCTAAAATCCCCAGGGATGTGTAGTTAACAAAAGAAGGTTTGCCCGACTGCGGTTGGCGGCGCGACTGTCCGCCAAATGAGTCGGAGTCTTCATCTCCCCAAGATGAGTCGGGATTGAATCTGTCGTTGTAGGATTTAGGTTTGCGTTTCATATACGGTTCAGTTCCGGAGACTGGCAGGTAGTAGTTTTTTATTTCGATCCTTTCTAACAGTATGGCGCTACCAAGGTTGGAGCGACAGGCTTGGTTGGCGAGAGTTGGCAGACGGCGGATTTGTGCCTGGTGTTCGACTCCAAGGTTGCGATCGAGCTTTTGGCTGTCCTTGGTATTCCTCTCAACACGTCCTTTCAGGTAGGTGTCAGGCTCCTGCTACCTTGTCTGAATTTTAAGAGTTCATCTAAAATAACTGAAAGTGAGATACTTTTGCACAGCGGAGGAATCCGGCTCAAGATTCTTGATAAATTCTCATATTGTTGTACAAGCCAGGAGGATAGAGATTAGTGTCTGTCGAAACTATTATAAAGCCTTCAACAGTCCGCAAGCTTGCACCCCGCTATCGCGTTTTGCTCCACAATGATGATTTCAACCCTATGGAGTACGTGGTGCAGACTCTGATGCAGACGGTACCGAGTCTGACTCAGCCACAGGCGGTGAATATTATGATGGAAGCTCACACGAACGGACTGGGACTGGTAATTACTTGTGCCCTGGAACACGCTGAGTTTTACTGCGAAACGCTCAACAATCATGGATTAACCAGTACGATCGAACCGGATGAATAGAACCGGGCCCAGGGTCAATCGATTTTAGATTTTAGATTTTAGATTTTAGATTTTAGATTTTAGAATTGAAGAATTGACCCCACGGATGAATCCGGGGGCCTCGGACCTCATGGCTTTCGCTCAAGAAGCTTCCGTCTCAACAAAAATTCGATCGGCCACAACTAAATTTGCTAATTGTGCTTTTGACTCATAGCTAAAAGCCAAGGGATTGACCCTTGGCTTTTAAGTTTATTTACAATCAAGCAGGAAACTGGAAGAGAAGGCGGTTAGGAGCTAGGTGCCCTTCATCGAAAATCTCAAATCTCAAATCTGCATCCGAGCAAATTAATAACGTCCTCCTCCTCCTCCTCCTCCTCCTCCGCGAGCAAATTTTCCTGGGCCGCCGCCGCCCCGATTGCCACCGCGACCGCCTTCATCTTCGCGAGGCTTGGCTTTGTTAACCTTGAGATCTCGACCCATCCATTCTGCTCCGTCGAGAGCAGTGATGGCTGCATCTTCTTCGGCATCGGTTGACATTTCTACAAAACCGAAGCCACGGGGGCGACCCGTTTCGCGGTCAGTAGGTAGATGTACTCGCTTAACGGTTCCGTATTCGGCGAAGACGGTGGTGATGTCTTCTTGGGTAACTTTGTAGGATAAGTTACCAACGTATATCGACATGGGGAATAACTCCAAAATTTAGATAGGTGAAGATTTCAGTTTCGGAGAGTTCCCTGCCGATACAGAAGGGCAAGTTTTTAGACAATTCTGTAGCAATGAACAAAGCCTGCAACCGAATCTGATTTACACTTGGTACTTTAACACTTGAGACACTCACCGCCCTAAAAGTTCGGTGATTCTTGACACTTCATCGAAATCCGCTACCGAAATAGTCTGACGTTTTCTCCATGTCCATTTAGAGTCGTGGCAGTTCCCTATCCCGACTTGATGACATTCTAACACAAAGCCGTCCTAAAAGGATGCGGTTTTCAACCCAATTTTTTGATAGTAGTATCTTCTGAATGGATGTCAACAGTCGCTGGTACTAATGCTATTTAGCGCAGGAAAGATACGTCAACCTTACCAAAGTTGGTACTCAAAGCTAGATTCACGTTTTCGAGGGCTTTGACTAACCACAGCACGCCTTCTCTGGTCGAGAATTCGTAGTGGCCGAACAAAATTGCCAACCGCTTTTCTAGGTAGGGTTTGACTTTGTGGCAAATTAGCACAATTTTTAGCAGCAGACCTGTGGTTTGGGTGGGGCCGAGGTTTGAGATCAGGTCAATGAACACAAAGTGGTTGGGTCGCACAGGACTCTCTACTACTAAAAAGTTTAATAACTGGCTGCAAGTTCTCATCATCAAAAATTCGTTGAACTTCTGAGAATCGCAGTGGGGAAAGGTGTTGTGTAATTGCTTATACAATTTATCGTTGAATTGACATTGGCCATAGCGATGGTCGGTGACCGAAGGAATCAGGTATTCGTATAAGTCATCTTTAAAGGAGCCGTAGGACTGAGTGTCGCTGGCGTTCGCTCTGAAGCGACCCGCTAGCTGTCTGTAGGTATCAGCCCCTTCTACTTTTCCTACAAATTGCTTGAGGGCAAAGAATAGTTCGGGGTCGCTCAAGAGGGTGGGATTTTTGATATTTTGTATAGTCCTACCGAAGGAAATGGAGGTTCCTCGGCGGGCTATTTGGGCTTTTCTCACTTGGTGAGCTACGTATTGGGAGAGGTCGATTTCAAATTGCTGCTGCTTTTGAGCTTGGATTTTTTTGATGATTTTTTGCTGTTCGTAGGTGCTGTCTTCGCTGAGGAGGCAGTGTTTGTAGAGGTAGGGGTAGCGGGGAATTAAAGTTCCGAGGGCTAGGGTAGCGGGGGTTTTGCTGTTGGTGCTGTCTTCTGAATTGTGAGTGATGACTTGGGCCAAGCGTTTGAGAGTGAGGTACTGTTCGCTTTCGGTAAACTGATGTACTAATTTGGGTATGGAAGCGACGATCGCCCGCGATCGACTGTATCCAAATACTATTTTAGGCGCATCTTCAAACAGAGCAATCAATTCAGGGATGGCTGCTTGCTTGCTGGGGTATGTTTGCCAGCGGTTGATCGCGATGTGACAGCAGCGGTTGAGAATATATTTAAATTCTTGTTCGGCGTGTGGTGAGGCTGCTATTTTTTCGAGTGCTTCGACGATCGACCGATCGGGATATCCAGTACAGTGGATAAACAAAGTGCGAAAGCGATCGATCAGTTCGGCAGGCGACTCTACCTTTACAAGCTCCAGCCAGTGGTTGTAAAGTAACTGTTCCTCTTGATGAGTTTGTCGATTGTAACTGTCTGTCCAGGTGTTGTTCACTTGATATAACCCTCCGAGGCTTGGGCAGGAGCTTTAAGCGCTGTTGGCTTGATGAATTGGCGATGCTTTGCCTGACTTGAGTTAAGCTATCTTCTGATTTCCCAAGGCTTTGGGGTGGAAGCGGTCAGCACCTTAAGCCGATCGATGTTTTTTGGCTACTAAAACTATTTGTTAATACCAGCATTACATGAATTGTTTGCAATTAGCAAGACTTAAAATCACCATAATTTTTGTAAAAAATGGGTAAAGATTGTGGATGGAGAGTAGAGGAGTTGTAGTCCGTGGGCAATTTAGTATTAGGATTGTTAAGGCAAATCCTGTTTCGCAGCCCACACAGAATTAATTTTGAGCTGGGACGAGGTATGGTTAGCTCTAAAAATAATTATTTGAAATGTGAGTCCTGGTAATATGGTTTGTCGCGTAAGTATCTCCCAACTTGCTGAAATTTTAGCTGTACCTTTACCGACAGTGCCTGAGGGTGTGTTGACAACTTTAGGCACTGGTATTGCCACAGACACGCGTACTCTTCGGGGCGGCGAAGTGTTTTTGGCGCTGCGGGGAGACAATTTTGATGGGCATCAATTTGTGGCAACAGCACGGGATTTGGGAGCAATTGTAGCAATTGTCGATCGCACTTGGGATCGAGAAGTTCCCAATTTCCCTGTATTGAGAGTTGATAATACTTTGCAAGCTTATCAGACGATCGCCCGTTGGTGGCGGGATCGATTCAGTATACCGATAGTTGCTGTTACTGGTTCGGTCGGTAAAACTACTGCTAAAGAGTTGATTGCAGCGGTTTTGTCAACTCAGGGAAATGTGCTAAAAACTCAATACAACTACAACAATGAAATTGGAGTGCCGAAAACTCTGTTGGAGCTGTCGCCAGAACATAATTATGCTGTAATTGAAATGGGGATGCGGGGTCTAGGTGAAATTGCGGTGCTGTCGCAAATTGCGCGTCCGAGTATTGCGGTAATTACTAATGTGGGAACGGCGCATATTGGTCGATTGGGTTCGGAAGAGGCGATCGCACAAGCTAAGTGCGAGTTGTTAGCCGAAATGCCTGCTGATAGCATTGCGATTCTGAATCACGATAATCAAAGATTAATCGCAACTGCGCCGAAAGTTTGGTCGGGACAAACTTTAACTTACGGATTGGAAGGTGGCGATTTGCAGGGCGAATTGCTCGATAATGATACTATGTGTGTTGATGGTATACAACTACCTCTGCCGCTGCCGGGACGGCACAATGCTGTGAATTATTTGGCGGCTTTGGCCGTAGGAAAAGTTTTAGAGATCGATCGGGAAGTTTTAAAGCAGGGTTTGTCCGTACAATTGCCAGATGGCAGGGCACGTCGCTATGAAGTACCAAACGATATAGTGATTCTAGATGAGACTTATAATGCTGGTTTGGAGTCAATGTTAGCAGGGCTGAGGCTGTTAGCAGATACTCCGGGAAAGCGTCGGATTGCGGTGTTGGGAACGATGAAAGAATTGGGCGATCGATCTCTTGAATTTCACCAACAAGTAGGAAGAGCGGCGCGAGAGTTAAATCTGGATGCTTTGTTTATTTTTGCTGATTTTGAGGAAGCAGCGGCGATGGCTACTGGTGCTGCGGGTTTGCCTTTTTTGGAAGTAGGAGATATTGCGGCCCAGCAGGGGCGGGAAGATTTAGCAAAGCGGTTGTTGGAGTTTGTAGAAACGGGCGATCGGATTTTGTTTAAGGCTTCTCATTCGGTGGAGTTAAATCGAGTTGTGGAAAAGTTTCGGGCGGATTTGACGGGGAGTAATAAAACAGAAACTCGGTGATTTAGACTCGGCGGTTGAAACCGCTTCTTGTCAAATAAAGTCCGCCTTTGCGGAGTGGAAGAAAATGCGCTCGACTTTAAAATCTAAAATGGTATGAGTTACTGCATTAATCCCAAGTGTATCAACCGAGAAAATTCCGATCGATTTCAAAATTGTCAGAGTTGCGGGACGGCTTTGTTGATTTGCGATCGATATCGTATTATCAAGCCAGTGCGAGCGCCCAATCCCGCACTCCCTACCGATATTTTTGAAGTGCAAGATTGGGGAACAGGAGAAAATGAATGGGGAACTGTCAAAGTTTTAAAAGTCTTGAAATATACCAACAATCCTCATTTAGTTCACTTATTTAAACAACAAGCACGAACCTTAATTTGGCTAGCAGGAAGTACCGGAGTTCCCAAAGTTGAACCGGATGGATATTTCGCAATCAAACTACAAAATAACTCCCAGAAATTATCCTGTTTGGTGATGCAGAAAATAGAGGGAGAAAACTTAACCGAATTTTTAAATCGGGAGTTACGCATCGAAACCAAAGAAACCGGGTTTTTAGCCGAGGATCGCGGCTGTAACGAAGTATTCTCGAACAAAAACCCGGTTTCTGACCAGCCGTGCGTAAGCCCTATAAATAAAAAACAGCACGGATCTCAAAACTTAGCGATCGATTGGCTGAAACAACTGACAAATATTTTGCAGAAAATCCACAAATATCATTTAGTGCATCGCGATATTAAGCCGTCAAACCTGATGATTCAACCGGATGGGAAATTGGCGTTAATTGATTTTGGGGCTGTTGGAGAAGCCGGAATAGATACAACGCCTATAGGTTCCACCGGATATGCAGCACCGGAACAAATTGCAGGGAAAGCTGAAGTGCGATCGGACTTTTTTGCAATGGGGCGTACCTTCGTTCACTTGCTAACAGGTATCAGGCCGATCGACTTTCCGATAGATGAGACAACTGGTAAAATTCATTGGAGGAATCAGACTGTAGAAGTTGACAGTTTTCTAGCCGATTTTTTAGACGAATTGATGGAA
The DNA here is from genome assembly GCA_012035135.1 of Microcoleus sp. CSU_2_2. Lineage (GTDB taxonomy): Bacteria > Cyanobacteriota > Cyanobacteriia > Cyanobacteriales > Microcoleaceae > Microcoleus. The sequence continues at coordinate 11,046 of JAAUPI010000032.1, read as the reverse complement.
CCGCTGCCGGAAAAACGACCTAAAAATAGTCAAGTTATTTTAGAAAAACTCAAAACTAGCGACGCACCCTACAAAGCTAGATCGTCAGGTGCGTCGCCTTCTAGAATCTGCAATATCTGATAGCGACGCACCCTACAAATTAGCGGGCGCAGAACCAATTCCCATGTCCAATTCCCCATGCCCAATTCCCCGATCAATAAATCTGTTCTAACCTACGAAAATCTCGCTCGACTTCCGCCCACAAAGCTCGATTGTGAGGGTCAGTTTTCACAGCCTTTTTTAAATAAATTCTCGCCTTATCAACCTGCTTTTCCCCGATCAAATGCCGTCCCCAACGCTGATAGGCGATCGCCTGCCATTGACGCACCTCGGCATCCTCTGGAAGTCGCTGGGCCAAACCCTCCACTAGGGCGATCGCCCGCGGAAACCGCTGATATTTCAGCAACTGCTGCAACTGGAAATAAGCATCTTGTTTTAACTTTTCTTCCGCAGCCACAGACTGCTCGCTATTTTGAGTTTGCCGCTGTTTCGGCGTTATTTTAACTCCCTGCGGTTTAGCTTTCGCCACCTCCGGTGCCGGTGTCGAAGCAGGCGGTTTAGTTGCATGGGGAACTTTCGACTCCGCAACATCCGGCGGTGCAATATTCATCAAGAACTTGTAAGCATCAGTAATAGCAATAAACTTATTCTTAGCTTGTTCGTTTCCCGGATTCACATCCGGGTGATACTGTCTGGCTAACTGCCGATAAGAAGCCTTAACTTGCGACAAACTCGCACCAGATCTGAGTCCTAACTGTCGGTAATAATCTGCAATATCCATTTAGTATGCTTTTTTGAGATTCCCGACTTCTTTAAGCAGTCAGGAATCTGGGTATTTGTTTTTTAGGTGGCTTACTTACCATTAAAGATGGCAGAACCTTTAAATGTAAAGATTCTGCCAAAATTTGTTTCGTTACAAGGTTACAAAGTTGCCAACAGAATTGGGGACAAGAGCATTCTTGCGCCCCCTTCGGGTTAAAAACGTTCCTCAATCACCCGATCGATCAAACCATATTCCTTAGCTTCATCAGCCGACATGAAATAGTCGCGATCCATGTCTTTCTCGATTTTTGCCAAAGTTTGACCAGTGCGATCGGCATAAATCTGATTCAACTGATGGCGAGTGCGGATAATCTCTCTAGCCTCAATCTCGATATCAGTGGCTTGTCCCCGCGTGCCCCCAGAAGGCTGGTGAATCATAATCCGCGAGTGAGGCAAAGCTACCCGTTTTCCTTTCGTGCCAGCGGCCAGCAAAAAAGAGCCCATCGAGGCTGCTAAACCCACACAAATCGTCACTACCTCCGATTTAATATGCTGCATGGTGTCGTAAATCGCCATGCCAGCCGTAATCGATCCGCCGGGAGAATTAATGTACAGGTAAATAGGTTTGCTCTGGTCCTCCGAATCGAGGTAGAGCAGATAAGCAACGATCGCATTAGCAATGCCGTCATCTACTTCTTCTGACAAGAAAATAATCCGTTCTCGGAACAGCCGTTCGTAGATACCAATCCACTGCTCGTAGCCACTGCCCGGAAGGCGGTACGGAACGCTGGGAATACCAATAGGCATCGTACATCTCCTAATAAAATAAATTTGAGTTGAGTTGATAGTTGATAGTTAACAGTTGATATTTGATAGTTGACAACTGTCAACTAAAACTTTTTAGAACTAGGTTTAAATCTCTGTCTGAAAAACTTCACTGTCAACTGTCAACTGTCAACTGTCAACTGTTTTCCAAAACCCGATCGATCAGCCCGTAATCTTTAGCTTCCTGCGGAGTCAGGTAAAACGTGCGATTCATATCTTTCGCCAGTTTCTCAACAGATTGTCCTGTATTTTTAGAAAAAATTTCCAGAATTAAATCTTTTTTTGCCAGGACTTCTGTGGCATTGATTGTGATATCTGTTGCCTGACCCTGCATTCCAGCTTGGGGATATTCCATCGCTATCATAGCGTGGGGAAGACTAGCTCGCTTACCTTTGCTGCCCGATGACAGTAACAGGGCCGGCAGACCAATTGCTTGACCCAAACAAATCGTGTGGATTTCCGACTTGATATGCTGCATGGTATCGTAAATCGCCAGACCTGCTGCGACCGACATCATCCCAGCCATTTGATTTACTTGGCCTGTGGCTATTGGGTCGCCGTAGGAGTTGATGTATAGATATATGGGCTTGTTCTGTTCTAACGAGTCCAGGTAGAGCATTGCTGGAATCACCGTATTTGCCAGACCTGTAGTTATCGTCTGGTTCACAAAAATGATGCGTTCCTGGCTCAAGCGAGTGTAGATATTGATCCACTGCCAGTTGGGGCTGCCAGGAATGTTGTAAGGAACGCGCATGATTTCATCAACAGGCATAGCTACCACCAGAAAAGCTTGCAAAAAAATAATGGGACTGGCAAAGCTCTCGCCTTACTAGCAGGAAAGGGTTTAAACTAGCGCAGGCAATGGCACGGGCAGATCCTTGGTGCTTTCGAGAACCCGATCGATCAGCCCGTATTCTTTGGCTTGGTGGGGGGTCATATAGCACATTCGATCGGTATCTTTGGCAATTTTTTCAACAGACTGACCCGTATTCTTCGACAGGATACCCATTGCCGATGCTTTGTTTGCCAGGACTTCTTTGGCCCGAATCTGGATGTCTGTTGCTTGCGATCGACCCATCCCAGTCCGTGGTTGATTGAGGACGATCGTAGCATGAGGCAAACTTGCCCGCGAGCCTTTAGCACCAGCAGATAGAATCATTGCAGCAGTTCCCATTGCTTGACCGAGGCAGATGGTATGAACTGGAGGTTTGACGTAGTTCATCGTATCGCAGATCGCGAAGGCTTCGGTTTCTTGCCCGATCGCGTCGCCCGTGTACCAGGAAGTTCCTGTCGAGTTGATGTAAAAAAAGATCGGTTTTTCCGAATCGTTGAATTGTAAGTAGAGCAACTGAGCAATAATCAGTTTAGTGACATCTACCCCGATTTGGCGTTTGAAATCGTCGGACGATACCAAGGGCAAGCCCAAGTAGATAATCCGTTCCTTCAGCAACAGGGATGGTAAATCGGGAGGGGGCGTGCGATAGGAGGCATCTCCGTAGTATTGCGATTGCATTGCTCTAATGGGTGTTTTCATCGAAATGTCGCCTGAACTGATGGAGTTATTGTTAAAGAAATAGTAACGCAATCTTTAGGTATCCCGCATGAAAGTTAGTTTGCTTCCTGCATTAAATGACACCAACCTTGATGCTGCTGCGCCTTCAAGCCAGCGCCAGCTATCGATTTCGGTGTCCGCGACCACCTCGGAACTCGACTCCAGCGTACCTTTAAACCTCTGCCTGATTCTCGACCACAGCGGTTCGATGGGCGGACGCCCCTTGGAAACGGTCAAACAGGCCGCCGGACGGCTGTTGGACAGGTTAAAGCCGGGGGATCGATTTTGTGCGATCGCTTTTGACCACAAAGCCAAAGTCCTTGTCCCCAATCAAATTGTAGAAGATCCCGCTAGCATTAAGAGGCAAATCGAGAAATTGCGATCGGCTGGGGGTACAGCAATTGATGAGGGTATTAAGTTAGGTATTGAAGAGTTGGGCAAAGGGAAAAAAGAGGCAATCTCTCAAGCTTTTCTGTTAACTGACGGCGAAAACGAACATGGTGATGACGGCCGCTGTTTGAAGTTGGCGAAGCTGGCAGCCGAGTACAACATGACTTTGAATTCTCTGGGATTTGGGGATAATTGGAACCAGGATATTTTGGAAAAGATTGCTGATGCCGGCGGCGGTGCTTTGGCTCACATTCAGCGTCCTGAAGATGCGGTGGACGAGTTTAGCAAATTGTTTACCCGCGTGCAATCAGTAGGTTTGACTAATGCTTATTTGCTGTTTTCCCTAATGCCAAAAGTGCGGTTAGCCGAACTCAAACCGATCGCTCAAGTTGCTCCAGATACGATCGAATTACCGGTGCAGCAAGAGGGCGATCGGTTTATGGTACGTTTGGGAGATTTAATGAAGGATGTAGAGCGAGTAGTTTTGGCTAATATTTATATTGGACAGTTGCCAGAAGGCAGACAGTCGATCGGGCAATTGCAAATTCGCTACGACGATCCGTCAATCGGTCAAGGTTTGCTCTCCGAACCAGTGGCAATTTCAACTAATGTCATGAAATTGTATCAACCAGCTATGAATCAGGCGGTGCAGCAGCACATTTTAGCTTTGGCTAAATACCGCCAAACTCAATTAGCAGAAACCAGATTGCAGCAGGGCGATCGGGCTGGTGCGGCAACGATGCTACAAACGGCTGCTAAAACTGCTCTGCAAATGGGCGATCGAAGTGCCGCAACTGTGCTACAAACTTCTGCTACTCGCTTGCAATCTGGTGAGGAATTGACTGAAGCCGATCGTAAGAAAACTCGGATTGCTTCTAAAACTGTTTTGAAGTAATCTCATGGTTTGTAGTAAGGACTGTAGTCCCGATCGACTCAAAGATAAGCGAAGGACTGAAGTCCTCACTACAAACCAGCAATTGAAATTCGTCGCTGCTATAATGATGAATTAACCTCACCTTTATTACCCGGTTTTAGTTGCTCTTTATCTCAAATTTTTCCTTAAATAATGCAACATTGTTACAGAACTATCGCCATTAAATGAAAAATCAAACTATTCTCAGTATAACAATCATTACTTTTTTGAGTGGAGTTAATTCAATTCCCCCAGCTCAATCCGCACAAGTATTGATAGTTCAAAATTCGGCTGCTGAAGACTTATTTAATAGCGGTTTAGCCAAATCAGAAACAGGAGATTTTCAAGGGGCGATCGCCGATTACACCGCAGCCATCCGCCTCAACCCCAACTACGCCAAAGCTTATAACAAACGCGGCATTATCCACGGCCGCAATCTCAAAGATTATCCAACAGCCAAAGCCGATTTCGATCGCGCAATTGAAATTAACCCCAACTACGGTGACGCCTACTACAACCGCGCCAGAGTCCGCGAGTTTTTAGAAGACAAAGCGGGTGCGATCGCCGACTATCAAAAAGCCGCCGAACTCTATCAAAAAGACGGCAATGAAAAAGATTACCAAGATGCCATCAAACATCTGCAAATACTGGAACATCAACTGCTGCCAAAAACATAGTATAGTGTTTTTCTATCTGCGTTCATCTGCGTTCATCCGCTTTCATCTGCGGTTAAAAATTCCCAATCCACTATCCAAAAAATGCCCGCAACCTCCACCATCACCGTTACCGTACCCGCCACAACCGCCAACCTAGGCCCCGGATTCGATTGCATCGGCGCCGCTTTAAGCCTCTACAACCGCTTCCAATTCTCCCGACTCGAACCCTCAGCAACCGAGAAACTAACAATTACAGTTACAGGCCAAGAAGCCGCTAAAGTCAAGACAGATGACAGCAATCTGGCTTATCAAGCCTTTGTAAAGTTATACGATCGCCTGAATCAATCACCACCATCGATCGGCATAAATATAGATATGCAAGTGCCTTTAGCTAGAGGTTTGGGAAGTTCCGCCACGGCTATTGTCGGCGGGTTAGTCGGTGCAAATGTATTAGCCGGTTCACCTTTGAGTCAGGTAGAAGTGATGCAATTGGCGATCGAACTTGAAGGACATCCTGACAACGTTGTCCCCGCTTTACTCGGAGGCTGTCGCCTCGCTGCTACCGAAGCACCGGGCGGTGCTTGGCAAATTTGCGATATTCCGTGGCATCCTGATATTGTGCCGGTGGTAGCGATTCCCGATTTTGAACTTTCTACAGCCGAAGCGCGCCGAGTTTTGCCAACAGATTACAGCAAGGCTGACGCGATTTTCAATGCCGCACACCTGGGTTTGCTGGTGCGGGCTTTGGAAACGGGCGATCGAGATTGGCTGCGTTGCGCCCTCCAAGACAAAATTCACCAGCCTTATCGCCAATCTCTGATTCACGGATATGAAGCGGTGCAAAAAGCCGCAATGAATGCAGGGGCTTATGGAATGGTGATTAGCGGCGCTGGTCCGACGCTTTTGGCTTTAACAGATGCTACTAATGCTGATGCGGTTGTCAGGGAAATGGCGGTGAGTTGGATCGAATGTGGGGTGAAGGCTGATGTCAGGGCGATCGAACTCGATACTCAAGGATCGCAAATCTCGACTTAGTTAATTTAGATTGACAAATTTTTTAATTTGTGGTAATAAATCGGCTTTTATTACATATCAAAAAAAATTAAATCATGTCACCAAGCGAGTGTTTGTTCGATCGCATGATTGTTGATTTATACTCAAGGGCGATCGACTTTTCAAGTGAGTTGTTTTGTTCGATCGCATGATTGTTGATAGTTTTATACTCAAGGGCGATCGACTATAGGGCGTTGTATTTTCGTAGGAAAGAAAGTCCGCAATGCTGAATTTCGCTGTTCGGGGGTTTCCTTCGCCCAATTTGATAGGCTTTCATAAAAGAAGAATGAGACGCCTGCAAAATCTCTTTTTCGGACTTCTTGTACTTGCTCTTGAATTTGCTTGAGTGGAACAGAACTATTTTTTAAGCCAGTCAAAATGCCGATCGCAGTTGGAATATGCTCTTTCGCTAACCTGACTTCTTCTCGTTCTAGTTCGGTATTAAAACGTTTGATATCGCTGCGATAAACTTGCAGTACAATTTCATCGATATAGTTGCGTCTTTCCCAACTAAACCAGTCTTGCAAGTGGGCGGGTAATGCAAAGTGAAGAGGGTTAGGAGATAAGCTGATAATACATTTTGGTTTGCGAGATTTGATTGTCCGATAAATTCGGTCCATAAAGTCGTTAATTCTGTCAGCACGCCACCGTATCCAGAAGGTTTCGTGCGCGTCATTTGAGGGACGGCTTTTAATTGCTTTTTGGTACATTGAAACCGTTGTTGGTTCGTAGCCAAATTCAACTGGTAAGCCAAAATGGTCGTCGAATTGGATGCCATCTAGATCGTAATTATCGACAATTTCTACAATTAAATCTAGGATAAATTGCTGTACTTCGGCATGAAATGGATTGAGCCAAACTCGGTCGTGCGTGCCTTCTTTCCAAATAGTTGAACCATCGCGCCGTCTGGCCAGCCAGTTGGGATGAAGTCTAGCTAATTCCGAGTCTGCGGGAGCCATGAAACCAAACTCAAACCACGGAATGACAGCGATACCTTTTTGATGGGATTCTGTGATGATTTCTTTGAGTATATCTCGATTTTGCAATCCGGGCGAAGGGTCGATCGACTTTCCGAATACTCGTTTGGCTACAGCGCTGGGATACAGGGTATAGCCGCCTTGCCAAACTGTGGGATAGATGGTATTAAAGTTAAGTTCATCCAGTCTATTTACAGCATCAGTTACGTTTTGGCGCGAGAAAATAACATCGCTATCAATGTTAGTCAACCAGACGCCACGCAATTCTGTGGTTCTTGGAGTTTTTGGCGGAGTTTGAGCCGAGAGACTGGGGGAGAAAATGGTGGACGAGGTAAGTGCGATCGTAAAAGCAAATATTAAAGCCAGTATCCGTCGCCATCCGTACTGTTTAATCATCAATTTGTTCGCAAACATGATCGTTTTGAGATTGCTATTTTACCTCTATAAATTACGCAATATAACTCGAATCAACAAGACCCTCGAATTGCGCCAGTAGCGTTCCTTCAGAATTGTTGGCCACGCCATAAATTTTAGGTAGCTGACCTGTTGTAGCGAGAACTTGCCTCACTTCTCGGTTAGATACATCGGCTAAATTTTTGTTATTGAGAATGGCAATAATGGCAGCGATACCAACACCTTGACCAACTGCGACATTGAATTCAACAATTCTGCCGACAGAACAAGCAAACCCTTCAAATCCCGAACCAGGACTCACCACTGCCAAGTTAGGAATGTCTTTAACTAATGCGTGACCAATGCCAATATTGAAGATTGGCTGTTTAAAGCTGAGACTTTTAAACCACCCTTGGCTATTCGCTTTTTCACCAATACCTATAATGCCCCCCCGAACATCAAAATGATAACTAAATGTTGCCAGTGCCTCATTAGCTGGTACGCCACCAAACAACATTTGGGCACCAGTCAAAGGTTCTACAACTCCTGTAATATTGCCTGCGTGCCTGATATAAAGTTCAGAAGCAGGAATCACAGAAGTAGCTCCCAAACTCTTTAGCCAAGTTACCACATATGACATCTCTTGTAGCATTCTAGCAGTGGGTTTTCCGCCACTTTTAGCTAGGGTTTCTGCTTCACTGCTGTTGACAGCAAATAAAAGTGCATTCCAAGAAAGTTTTTCACCGGGAAGTATGGCTATATTTCCCTCATCTAAGATGGCACTGGTTTGAGGAAACAATAGTTTTGTGCCTCTAAAAGAGTGATAAGATACAGACAGAGCTGGCGATCGAACATCAATGTAATCATTGCCGGCCCACAGAGTTTTGAGATTGCCTTTGGTATCAAGCATTTCCATGCGGAGTTCTTCTGCTAGCTTAGCATCCATACCAGCAGCGTGCAGCAGAAATTTTTTAGCCTCTGAATCTACAAGGTTTGTGAAGCGTTTTAGATAGGTATAATCGAGTTCTTTGAGTTTTCTGGTACTGATTCCTGCGGTTTCAAAAACCAGGGTGACTGGAAGTTCGGAGTAAGGGAGACCAAAGGTTTCAAATCCCTTCAACTTTTTCACACCGGCAGCTTGCGCTAATTCCGCATTGACAGTGACATCAATAAACTGCTTTCCAGTGTAAACAGTGCCTTTAGAGGTGGTGATGCTGGCAATTTTTTGACCTTGTTTACTGACTGATTTAATTTCTACTCTACTGAGAAGATCTATATCAGCTTGAAGCAGCATTCCTTTAAGGGCTACACTGGCTTTTTGGGGGTCAAGTGCAATTCCAATCACGCCGGATTTTTGGAGGAATTCTTTATAGATTGCAGCCGGTGAACCAAAGACATCTAAACCTAAAGATTTTTGAAGTTCTGGGCTAATCTGGCATCTATCTAAATAAGAAAGCTTACCTCTGACTAAATGCCCACCAATGCCTTCCTGTAAGCTGCCTTTAGACATTAACAGAATTCGCGGATACCGATTTTTTCGGCGACGATATTCTCTGGCTGCGGAGATGACAGCTAGAACGCCGGGAACTTCATCACCGAAGCAGATGACATCGTAAGAACCTACATCACTGACCATTATTTAATAACCTCTCCTGATTGTCATTTTTTTGAATTGCATCTCAATATTTGCAGTCAAACTCTCTATCTCTTCCAATTCAATCTCCAACTCGACTGATGTTATTCACCAGCTCGCATATATTTATAAAACAGTATAGAGCAAAACAATGCTGTGTAACTCGATCGCCATGACTAAATATTGACAGGAGATTCCAGGTTGATGAAGTACAGTCGCTGAGCGATTAATACCAAATTCGCTGACGGTTTGAGATTGGCGTTTGCTATTCCACTCGCTGTGTTCAAATAGTTGTTGCCTCAACTCATCGACATCAATGGTTTTTACCTTGCCTTCGCTAACAATTTGTTTACCATTTACCCAAACACTGTGTACCGCATTAGTCGGGCGTCCCAAAATTAGCAAGCCGATCGGATCGGTGCGTGGCAGTAATGATAAACTGGTTAAATCGATCGCTCAATTCTATACACCCTTGAAACAAAGCATCAGAACACAGTTGAATTCCAGTCGGTGCTAATAGGATGTTGATGCCTACTTCCGGGCAGTGAAATTGGTCGATCGCACTTTTCATCAATTCTAAAGTCGCTTCAGTCGATCGAATCTTTCTATTTTATAATTGGTCGGCGCTAAAAATCGCGCCACAAAAAGGTATTAGATTAAATCAGGCATTAAACTTATAAAAAATTCCTTAAGATACTTATATTTTGTAAAAAATCAGGCTATGACAATTTAATTATACCGATCGCCAAAAGAGCATAACATTAAAATGATTCTAAACTTAAAATTATTTGGGAGTAACCATAAATATGAATCCTGATTCTCTCCGTACCTTAGGTGTACCTCCGAATGCTTGGAAAGTTGATGCCAAAATTGCCGACATCACTCGATCGCAACTTGACCCACAAATTGTTACTTTAGAAACAGAAACAAAAATCCTGCGTGTGGATTTGGCAAAAGCAGCAATGTTGGTGATAGATATGCAAAATGATTTCTGTCATCCCGACGGTTGGTTAGCACATATTGGCGTAGATGTAACGCCCGCTCGAACTCCAATTAATCCTTTAAAAAATTTACTACCAAAATTGCGATCGCACGCAATTCCGATTATTTGGATCAACTGGGGAAACCGTCCCGATTTGATGAATATTAGTGCAGCTTCTCGTCACGTGTATAATCCCACAGGCGACGGTGTAGGTTTGGGAGATCCGCTACCAAAAAACGGTGCTTCTGTATTAATGGCAGGTAGTTGGGCTGCGGCTGTTGTCGATGAATTAGAACAAAAACCGGAGGATATTTGCGTTGATAAATATCGGATGAGTGGCTTTTGGGATACTCCTTTAGATAGTATTTTGCGAAACCTGGGGCGAACTACACTTTTCTTTGGAGGAGTAAATGCGGATCAGTGTGTAATGGCTACCCTACAAGATGCTAATTTTCTCGGCTACGACTGCATTTTGGTCAAAGACTGTACTGCTACGACATCACCAGATTATTGTTGGCAAGCGACTCTGTATAATGTTAAGCAATGTTTTGGTTTTGTGTCGGATTCTCAGGCTATCTTAGAAACAATTAAATAATAGTCAGTTGACAGTTGGTAGGGGCGGTGCCAAGAGTGCCCGCCCGCCCGTTGGCAGTTGGCAGTTGGCATTAGTTCAGTAGTTATTAGTCATTAGTCATTAGTTATTAGTTATTAGTCATTAGTCATTAGTTATGAGTTGTTAGTTAACTACCAATTCCGCAAATCCTCTCCCCCTCTCCCTCTCTCCCCTCTCCCCCTCTTCCTTCTTCCCTCTTCCTTCTTCCCTCTTCCCTCTTCCCTCTTCCCTCTTCCTTCTTCCCTCTTCCCTCTTCCC
>JAAUPI010000289.1 GCA_012035135.1 Microcoleus sp. CSU_2_2 | reverse complement strand
ACTACATTTACGAGATTGGTATGGTGCGTCGCTATGAGATCTCCCAATAGTAACGAGAGTTGTTCGTAGCGACGCACCCTACATTTACTACAGTTACGAGATTATAAAAGGGGTAAGTAACCCGGATTTGGTATGACGCACCTTCCTAGATGCAAATATAAAGTTAGGAAACTAGGATTCAATAATTCAAAGTTTCCCTAATTTTGCTTACAATTGAAGCTAATTTTCTTGGGAAATTCAACCGTTTGAATCAAAGGTGAACGAATGGCAAAGGTTATTGCAGTTACAGAAGCTATTAAAAGCCAAGAGGAGGCTGAATCAAAGTTAAATTTGAGCCGAACTGAGGATGAGGCTTTTTTTACAGAATGGCAAGGCATAACTAGCATCTAAGCTACGGTGAAGGCGCACAACACGAATCAGTTGATCTTCCAAAGGTTCTACGGCGACGATCGCGGTGTGGATTCGGTTAGTCAGCGCTTCCAAATTGCGATCGTTGTTTCACTTACCCGCCCTCTCCAGCGCAACTACAAACCCAACCTAAAAACATCAGCAAAAATCGCATTTCCCTCCCCAATTCTCCCCGCATCCGGCGAATCATAAACCACCAACAGCGAATTCGATCGCCCCAAACAAGGAAACAGCGCCAACCCCTCAGCATTGTCAGCACCAACCTTAAAAGGCAAATCAAACAATACCTGCAAATCTCCCCCATCTTGTCCGGTAATACTGTCGCCCTCACGCCCTAAAATTCCCCTCAACCGAAACACCCTCATCGCCCCCGATAAAGTCATCGTCGGCCCCCCTAAAATTATCAAATCTTCCCCGTTAAAACACAATTCTCGCACGCCCAACCCATTCAGATAGACAAAATGTTTTTTATACAATTTACCTGCTTCGCCAATAGCCTTTAACTTTAAAACTCCCTGTTTTGACTCTTTCACTTCTATTTCTAAAATTATTGCCCAGCCCCGCAGTACAGGCCCGCGCAAACCAATAAAAATCCGCTCGCCATGAACTGCTAATCCTTCAATATCGAAGCCATTTTCTTTACTCGGAATCGGCAAAGATAAAAATAAACCGAGATGGCTGTCATCTTGCAGCGCATCAGTCAGTAAATTACCAGTTTTTGTTCGTTGCAGGCATCCCGCTGTCAGTTGGGTTTTGGGATTTTCAGGATGGGGAATTGACTTGCACAAATTCCCGTTGTTTACAGGAATGCGTGCCAGTAAATAGCGATTGACATCCGTCTCAATTTGTGCTAATTTTTGAAGGTCTTTTTTGGAGTCTTTTCCTTTAGCTTTCTTGCGTTTGGTACTGTGAGAACCAACCAGCCAAAGGTAATTGCTGTTGAAATCAATGCCCTCAATATCGATTTCGCCTGCTTCTTCAGAAAGCTCGATAAAATCGGCGATCGCAAATCTTTGATGTTTTCCAAAAATATGAGGTTCGACAAGCGACAAACGTTCCAAAGAAGTTGTTTCATCCGATCCCAGCCACAGATTTCCATCGGGAGTTAAAGCAACAGCAGATAAATCCGTAACAAGATCGGTGGTTTCACTATTGAATTGAAGCAGCAGGCGACTGAGTAAAAAAGATTCTGGCATAATTACTAGCACTCAAGTATGATTAAGATAAGTAATTATAGCTCAAAGATATTTAACTATTGTGGAACAGGCATCCTGCCTGTTCGGGCAGGCTAGAAGCCCACCCCACAAGAACATTTAACTATGTTCAAAACTTTAAATCTAGCCCCAATTCCCAAAACCGAACCTTAGCGGACGGATACCACCCTAATTAAAACATTAACATTGTCGTTACATTTCGTTACGATAAGAACACAGAGAGAAAAAGCTCTCGCTAGCAAAATCAGAGGTAGCCATTATGAATGGTACATTTCGCGTCGGCAACCTGTTTGGAATCCCCTTTTACATCAACGCATCTTGGTTTTTAGTCCTGGGCTTAGTAACGTGGCAGTACGGCGGCGCACTAGCTACTCTATTTCCCACATTAGGCCCCGTAGCGCCGTGGGTGTTAGGATTATTCACAGCATTGCTATTATTTGCTTCCGTCTTAGCCCACGAATTAGGACACAGTTGGGTAGCCATCAAACAGGGAATTGGCGTGAAATCGATCTCCCTATTTTTGTTTGGCGGGCTGGCTAATTTAGAAAGAGAATCAAAAACCCCAGCCGAGGCTTTTTGGGTGGCGATCGCAGGCCCGTTAGTGAGCCTGTTTCTATCAGGTTTATTAACAGTAGTAGGCATCGGTACTGCTGCCACAGGCCCAGCAGCAGCCATCCTCGGATTACTAGCTTCCATCAACTTAGTTCTGGCCTTATTTAACCTAATTCCTGGCTTGCCCCTCGACGGCGGCAACATCCTCAAAGCCATTGTTTGGAAAATCACGGGCAACCCTTACAAAGGTGTCGTTTTTGCTAGCCGCGTCGGTCAAATTATTGGCTGGGTAGCGATTGTTACAGGAATATTCGGCAACATTTGGAATTTAGTAATCGGTTGGTTCTTGCTGCAAAATGCTGGTCAGTCTGCACAATATGCCACAGTCCAAAATCAACTAGCAGGGCTGACAGCAGCAGATGCTTTAACCCCCCAAAGTCCGATCGTCTCAGAAAAGTTATCGCTCAGAGAATTTGCCAACAATTACGTAATTGGCAACGCTCAAAACTGGCGCCGATTTTTAGTTACCGATGATGCGGGACAATTGGTAGGTGCGATCGACCTTGACGACATCAAAACCGTCCCTACCTCCCGCTGGCCCGAAGTTTCAGTCAAAGAACTCGTGAAGCCGATCGAATTTTCCGCAACTGTCGAACCAGAATTATCCCTCCTAGAAGTCGTCACCCTCCTCGAAACACTCAAAGTACAAGAACTCCCAGTCATCCGCAACAACGGTGTCCTCGTCGGACTTGTCGAAAAAGCTGAAATTGCCCGCCTGCTTCAGAGACGAGCTCAAGCAAACCCTGCTTAATTCCCCAGGATACTTGACCAATAATATTTTCCCCCTCTATGCCCTTACTAACGGGGCGATCGGGGGGTTTTAAATGTAGCATCAAAAAGTAAAATATCAGATTATACTATTAACATCAAATAAGAAGCGATAATGACGATCGCACTATATCAATTAACTGAGCGAGGACGCTATGCCATCTCAGGACTTTTCCTCTCAGGCGGAAACAAAAGAGTCAAAAGTTCTGCCTGCTGTCACAAACAATATATTGACAGAAGCCCCAGAAACTAAATCTTTGCCTCAGTTAAATAATCCAGGGCTGACTATTTACGCGGCTCAAGATATCATTTACAAATTTTTCATACATCACATCAATAACTCAAAGCCTGAATTAGCATGGCAAGAGTTTAAAAATTTATTTATCGAACCGATAGCCCCCCTTGAAGCCAAATTAATTCAAGCCATGCATACAATCATCGTTTGCAACGACGAAACAGAATTTAATAACTTATTTAAGCGGTGCTGCTACATTCTATTAAACAACTGGATCTCTCAGAGACAATATCAACTTGCTCTGGAATTAGTTGCAACTATTAGGGAAATAACTCTCGCCGAACCCGCTGCCGAGAATTTTCTGCAAATACTCAGGGTTTGGCTGAGAAAGTTTGTCAGCAGCAAAGACTACGAAGAAATCAAGTTATTCGTATCCAAATACGACAATCTAGTGGAAACTCACTGGACTGCTCGCTACCAGCCGTATTTGCTAGCTGCTCAATATTTAGATGCTAAAAACACTCCCGAAGAACGCGAAACAGCTAGAGTATTGTCGCAGCAGCTCAAAGACAAGTACAAGTTTGAACTAGCAATGTATACATCTCGCTCTGAGTCCGCTGCCTTCAAATTTAAAACTTATTACAATCCTACACTATTAGGAGATGAAGCCCTGCGATTAATCAAAATTATTTTGATTAATCGAGGTTCTTTGAGCTATCCAACCTTAGCCAATCTTTTTCTAAATCAGAGTCAGTATATTACCTACAAGCAGTTTAAGCAAGGTTTGATTAAGTATTCATTTTATTATACAGAAGTCAACGATTATACAGCTATCGTTCAAACAAAAATAATTGAAATTTTAGAACTTACTCATCCAGAAATTGACGAAGAAAGTTTCAATAGTAGCTTGCTGCTAAGAACGTGCAATCATCTCATTAAATGTTTGACTGTTGAAAATTCGGGGGAGCCGACAGCTTTATTTCGGCTGTTTGCTACTCAATTAAATCCTTTAATATTAGCCATTCTTATGTTAAAGATCATTTTAATTTCCCCACACTCTCGAATGCACTTAGAACTTTGTTTTGCCAAGTTAATTCAATATTATCAAGATAATTCAGCAGAAGAATGTCAGTGGTTTATTAACTTTTTAGAAGTTTGCCAAATTGCCCTAACTATTTACGGAGAGAATGTTCAATACAATTTGGTAAATATGTCAGATAAATATCACCAAGAGGAGTTATTTATCGATCTCAATAACTGTAGAGTTTTTTCTCAGCAAAAGCCCCTCAAAAAAGACCAAGATTAATCAGTATAGGAAATAGCTTTACTGGTTCCCAGGCAGAGCCTGAGAACGCACATCGATTAGATGTGAGATCAACTATTGATATCGATTTGACTCAGCACTTGCATCAGGTGCTTGCTTTCGCCCCCCATTCGTCCCTGTAACAGCAGTTGCTCCCATTGTTTCAACTGTTGCAATATGACTGTTCGGAGCGGAAGATCAAACTCTAAATGCATCAGTTCTTGAATCGCCGATAGTTGAGTCAAACCCCGACCGAGCAACCTTAACCAAAGCGTATCAGGATTTGAAGGCAGTTCGGCGATCGCGACAATCGTTGTACAAAAGGCAGGAGGTAGATCGTAAATACCGGGAATATTTCGGCCCGATGGCTCTGCTCTCCAGCCATTCAACTGCTTGGAAGTTATTGAAGGAACAATGATGAGCAAACTTTTATGCATCGCTTCATCTTCATCTTCATCTTCATCTTCATCTTCATCCTCACGCTTGTTCTCTTTGTAGACAGAAGTTTGATTGACGGGGATTATGCTGTTATCGGTTTCCACCTTCCATTTGAGCCAGTACCCCATGCAGGTTCGGATTTCGCACGTCGTTGGTAACCAACGCAAAGGTGTGATGATACAAGGGACAGACAACAATTCTCCCAATACCCCCAATTCTGCCCTCGATTTTCGATCGTCGGGTTCAAACAGCACATCTACCAGTTCCGCTTCACCAATCACTTCAGGACTGACAAAGACGCGATCGTTTCCCGCTGTCAACGCACTGAGAACCTCCGTTCCCCAATTCGATCGTCCGGGTAGCTTGTAGACTCGGAGTTTAGGATCGCGCGGCACTGGCTCATTCAGGTAGACTGTGCCAAAGTCACTGAGCAATGCTGAAAAATACTGTTGAGCAAAAATGGCAAACGCTGGACGTGACATATTAGATGACTGATGCGACTGGGCTAATTTGGTGATAGATCAAACGCTTAGGAGCGAAGACGCTGGAAACTGTGATAGCGGCGAGTCCCTTATTACGTCATATCATGTCCGGTAAATCACTGGTTAAGGAATAAAAAATCATTAGGCAAGTTGAAGCGTCCTAGGTTCCGGGATAGACTCCCCTTCTGCTTGCCACGCCTCCAAGTACATTTATTTGCAAAACACAGATGCACCCGTGTTACAAATTTCCATTTTCGATCGAGCCGGCAAGTTCTTCTCCCACTTATACTGCAACCATTTCGAGTTTGCGATCGGGTGATGCTGGCTCAAAATACAACACCATGATTTGCTCTGGATAAAGCCCGACAGATTCATAAGTGCGTCCGGTGCGATCGCTAAATTCAACCTCAAACGCTGCACCATCAGCTAACAGTTCAACTACTGTCCCAACTTGTCCGCGCCAGAGGTAGTATTCAGGGATATCAACAGTCAAAGCAACAACATCTAGAAATTT
>JAAUPI010000288.1 GCA_012035135.1 Microcoleus sp. CSU_2_2 | reverse complement strand
CTCTATCTTGATTCTTTTGACGAGGTTAATCGTGCTTTAAGCTTTCAAACTATTCTTTTTTCTAGGTTCAGTTTTCACCTTTAGGTTGTGGTTCTTTGAACCCCTTCCTTTCCGGCGCTTTATTAATATACTTATTCCGCAAGATGTTGTCAAGCGTTTTGTGAAACTATTTTTGATTTTTTTTTGAAGCCATACACCGCAAGGCTTTCGACTATTTACTGCTGCTACGACATCCGCAAGCTAACTCTTCTTTTCCGGATGTCACCTGTTTTGAGGCGTAACAGTAAGGTTTTTTCCGGCGACTCTTCCGCTAATGGGTAGAATATCTCTACGTGTAGATGTTCTATATATAGATGTTCGATCGCCCGCTCATGAAAAAACTTACAGCTCGCCCTAGTCCCTTATTCATTACTTGTGCTTCACTGCTGCTAGCTTGCAGTCAAGGGAATTCAAATACTATATATATAGGGATTGGGGTAGCCCAAACTAGCAATGTGGCTTTACTCGGTCAGGAGCAAGTGGCTGGGGCGAAAATTGCTGAGAAGTATTTCAACGATAAGGGCGGTGTGGATGGGACGCCGATTAAACTGGTGTTCCAAGATACTGGTGGAGATGAACAAGGGGCGATCAATGCTTTCAATACTCTGATCAATCAGGCTCAGGTGGTGGGCATTGTGGGGCCAACTCTCTCGCAACAAGCTTTTAGTGCCGATCCGATCGCCGATCGCGCTAAAGTACCCGTACTTGGGCCATCCAACACAGCTAAAGGCATTCCCCAGATTGGCGATTATGTTGCTAGAGTCTCCGCGCCGATGGCGGTGGTGGCACCTAATGCTGTAAAAGCTGCACTGAAGCAAAATCCCAATATTAAGAAAGTAGCAGTGTTTTTTGCTCAGAATGATGCTTTTAGTACATCTGAGACTGAAACTTTTCAGACAACGGTGAAAGATATGGGGCTGGAATTGGCAACAGTCCAAAAGTTTTTGACTACTGATACTGATTTCCAGTCTCAAGCAACTAATGCGATAAATGTCAAGCCCGATTTGATAATTATTTCCGGGTTGGCCGCCGATGGAGGTAATTTAATTAAGCAATTGCGGGAGTTGGGTTACAAAGGCGTTATCATTGGGGGCAATGGTCTGAATACTTCTAATGTATTTTCGGTTTGTAAGGCGCTCTGTGATGGGGTTTTGATTGCCCAAGCATACAGCCCGGAATATGAGAATGAAATTAATAAGGCTTTTCGCGAGGCTTATCGCGCTCAATTTAAGAAGGAACCGCCTCAGTTTAGCGCTCAAGCTTTTACGGGTGTTCAAGTTTTTGTTGATTCATTAAAGGTGATAAATTCTCAGGCGAAGGTTAGCCAAAAGCCTGTGGCAGAATTGCGTACACAGTTGAATCAGCAGTTGTTGGGTGGAAAGTACGATACGCCTTTAGGGGAAATTTCGTTTACACCTGAAGGTGAGATTAATCAGAAAGACTTTTATGTGGCACA
This sequence comes from Microcoleus sp. CSU_2_2, assembly GCA_012035135.1. Classification (GTDB taxonomy): domain Bacteria; phylum Cyanobacteriota; class Cyanobacteriia; order Cyanobacteriales; family Microcoleaceae; genus Microcoleus. Next base: position 4,567 of record JAAUPI010000288.1, on the reverse strand, counting down.
GATTAAGATGGATGCAGATGGCAAAAATGGTAAGTTTGAGTTTTTGAAATGAAGTTCGGCAACGGATTTAGTAGCGGATTTAACGGATGTAGTCAAAAAATAGGACAGCAGTTTTTTAGCCTATTGTGATTGAATGACTGAATGTTAATGCCCAATTTATAAATGGCGATGGACTTTACTCTGTTTCTGCAACAATTTCTGAATGGTTTGTCGATCGGCAGCGTGTATGCTATTTTTGCCCTGGGATATACGCTGGTCTTTTCTATTCTCGGAATTATTAATTTTGCTCACGGTGCAGTATTTACCTTGGGTGCTTATTTCACGTATGCGTTGATGGGGGGTACTTTCGGTTTTAATGGGTTGTTGGCTAATGCTCGAATTCCTCTGGAATTCCCTTTTGCTGTGGCATTAATTTTGGGAAGTGTCATGGCTGGTTTGGTGGGAGTAATTGTTGAACGAGTTGCTTTTTTGCCTTTGCGTCGCCGACACTCAGATCCTCTGCTGACGGTGGTTTCTAGTTTGGGTGTAGCAGTGGCGATCGCAAATATCATTCAATATCTTGTCGGTGCAGAGATTTACACTTTTCCTGCTAACACTTACGGCTATTTGCCTGCTGCAATTAACTTCGGAACAGCAGATAAACCTATTCCGATTCGGACTGTACAAATAGTAATTTTTGCGGTATCAGTTGCGATTGTGGCTGTCTTAACTTATTTAATAAATTTCACTAAGTTTGGCAAGGCTATGCAGGCTGTGGCTGAAGATGCTACTACTTCTAGTTTGTTGGGGATTGATACCGATCGATACATTGTATTGACGTTTTTTGTGAGCAGTTTTCTGGCTGGTTTGGCAGGGAGTTTGGTGGGTTCTAGTGTTAGTATTGCTGGGCCATATTTTGGTATTGCTTTTGGTTTGAAGGGTTTGGCAGTGATTGTGCTTGGCGGGTTAGGGAGTATTCCTGGGGCGGTTTTGGGTGGTTTTATCATTGGTTTAGTAGAGGCTTTTGTGCCTGGTGATTTTTCGGCTTATAAGGATGCTGTTGCTTTTGGCATATTGTTTATGATGCTATTAGTTAGGCCTCAGGGTTTGTTTGGACGGCGTTTGATTCAAAAAGTCTAGGATGGTTTCCAATAACTTTAGTACCTAAGTCGCCAAATGGATATTATATGAAAGTGGAAGTTCCATAATGTCTACGAAAACGAGCTAAATACCTCTGGGAATACTGCCAATCTATTTACTATGATTACCAGGTCAGAAATAATAAAAATGTTACACTTCACAGTTTTTCCCAGATAACAGCTAAACTATTCTAAGTTTGCGCGTCTAGAGCGTTGCAGGCTCAACCTATTATCTGTTAAGGATTCTTCCTAATTCACAGTAGCGGGATTTTAAAATATGCATCTCAACGAACTGACTCACCCGAACCAATTACATGGCTTGTCGATTCATCAACTCGAACAAATTGCTCGACAAATTCGAGAAAAGCATTTAGAAACAGTAGCAGCCACTGGCGGCCACCTCGGTCCGGGATTGGGCGTAGTCGAACTGACTTTAGCACTTTACCAAACACTCGACCTCGATCGCGACAAAGTTACCTGGGATGTCGGCCACCAAGCTTATCCACACAAATTGATTACCGGTCGCTACAACGAATTCCACACCCTGCGTCAAAAAGACGGCATTGCAGGCTATCTCAAGCGTTGCGAGAGCAAATTTGATCATTTCGGCGCTGGCCACGCTTCTACGAGCATTTCAGCAGCCTTAGGGATGGCGATGGCGCGCGACCTCAAAGGCGAAAACTTTAAAACTGTAGCAGTCATCGGCGACGGTGCGCTGACAGGGGGTATGGCACTCGAAGCGATTAACCACGCGGGCCATATGCCGAAAACCAATGTGATGGTAGTGCTCAACGACAATGAGATGTCAATCTCGCCCAATGTCGGCGCTATTACTCGTTATTTGAACAAGATGCGACTGTCGCAGCCGGTGCAATTTCTCAAAGATAACTTAGAGGAACAATTTAAACAAATTCCCTTTGTTGGTGAGACATTTAGCCCAGAAATGGAACGCCTTAAAGAAGGCATGAAACGGTTGGCAGTATCGAAAGTTGGAGCCGTAATTGAAGAATTAGGCTTTACCTACATGGGTCCGGTAGATGGACACAATTTGGAAGAGTTAATTGCTACTTTCAAACAAGGTCATACCATCCAAGGGCCGGTGCTGGTTCATGTGGTGACAGTGAAAGGTAAAGGATATGCGATCGCCGAAAAAGACCAAGTAGGATATCACGCCCAAAACCCGTTTAATTTGATCACAGGTAAAGGCATTCCTTCGACAAAACCCAAGCCTCCTGCTTACTCAAAAGTTTTTGCCCATGCGCTGGTCAAGCTAGCAGAAAACAATCCGAAAGTTGTCGGTATTACCGCCGCAATGGCAACCGGAACTGGCTTAGACAAACTTCAGGAAAAACTGCCAAATCAGTACATTGATGTCGGGATTGCCGAACAGCACGCCGTCACATTATCCGCTGGTATGGCCTGTGAAGGAATGCGGCCAGTAGTGGCAATTTACTCGACATTTTTGCAGCGGGGATATGACCAAATCGTTCACGATGTCTGTATCCAAAACTTGCCAGTTTTCTTCTGTCTCGATCGAGCCGGAATCGTCGGTGCTGACGGCCCAACTCACCAAGGAATGTACGACATTTCCTACTTGCGTTGCTTGCCGAATATGACAATTATGGCGCCAAAAGACGAAGCAGAATTGCAGCGGATGGTAGTCACTGGAATTAACCATACCAGCGGTCCGATCGCCATGCGATATCCGCGCGGCAATGGTTATGGAGTGCCTTTGATGGAAGAAGGTTGGGAAGAATTGCCGATCGGCAAAGCTGAAATTCTCCGCAACGGCGACGATTTGCTAATATTAGGTTACGGTTCAATGGTTTATCCGGCAATGCAAACCGCCGAAATGTTGAGCGAACACGGCATAGAAGCAACTGTGATTAATGCGCGTTTTGTCAAGCCTTTAGATACCGAATTAATCTTACCTTTGGCACAGCGAATTGGCAAAGTTGTCACAATGGAAGAAGGCTGTTTGATAGGGGGCTTCGGTTCAGCAGTAGGCGAAGCTTTGCTAGATAATAATGTCCTGGTTCCAGTGATGCGACTTGGCGTGCCTGATACATTAGTAGATCATGCCACGCCAGAGCAATCATTTGCAAGTTTAGGCTTAAATCCGTCGCAAATGTGCGATCGGATCTTGGCAACATTCAGTCGCAAACAGTCGCCCGTCACTGTTTAAATATCTACGATGGTAGGGTGCGGAGTGCGCACCTTACTGCTTAGTAGGGCGCACTCCAGCTAGAATCTACAAATAATATGGTGTCCGGTAGCATCGGTTTTATATACTGTAGGGGTCAAGCATTCGGACGACAATTGTCGCAATAAACCCAAGGATTTATATCCGAATGCTTCACTCCGAGTCCTACGCAACCGAGGGTGCATCTCACTTTTGAAGAGGGCGAAGAAGAGGGCGAAGCATGACCGCATATAAGTTATTAGTTATAATCTCATATTGAGTGCGGTCATGCTTCGCCCCTACAAACATATTTGCAAAACTCAGATGCACCCCGCAACCGATACAATCGGAAATGATGCTCGTGTTTGCAGCTATATGACCAGCACGATGCTATCTTCAACTGTCAAAAAACTTATCAAAGATCCGGGAATTCTGGCTATTGCAGCTAAGTTTTTAGGTGGCGAACCAATACACATGGGAAGTAGGTACTATCAAAGATAGAGGACACGGCAGTGCCGTGTCCCTACGGCGATATATCGCTTGGGCGTGTACTTCATCAACGCGGAATCTGCTGTAAGTCTGAAATTCATTGCGGAAATTATCGCCCGAATGCTTCTCCCCTACAAATATGCAAGTCCTATTCTACCGGACACAATATAAATCTTGCAAATTGCGGAGTCTTGTCTGTGTATCGAGATGCGTGCGATCGCCCTTTTCTTCCTTCCCTAAACCTGCTGAAAATTAGCGGAGGTTATCAAATTTGCCCTCACTCCAATTATCAGACTTAATTCCTCTCCTGTCAAGATGTTTCTAATCAAAGCACCTCGAGTATTTTGAACCATTTCCAACTGTCCGAAACTCAAACCTCCGGTCAGGGCGATCGCATCTTGATTGAGGGTAAAATCGGCGATCGTATCGAATCCCCGACCCGCTTCTAAGACAAATAAATCGTTACCGCTACCGCCAATTAAACTATCATTGCCTAAATCTCCGTAAAGGCGATCGTCGCCTCGGCCGCCAGTCAAAGTATCGCTATCTTCCCCTCCATAAATAGTATCATTTCCTTCACATCCAGCTAACACGTCTTCCTGCTCGTTACCGCTAATAAATTCATTGCCAGCCCCGCCGCAGATGGTATCCGAACCTCGATTGCCAAACAGGCAGTCCTCACCTTCACTGCCAATTATTGTGTCATTGCCTTTGCCTCCAAATAAAGTGTCATTCCCCTTGCCACCATCGATGAAATCATCATTTCTATTACCATAAA
>JAAUPI010000031.1 GCA_012035135.1 Microcoleus sp. CSU_2_2 | reverse complement strand
GAGCATGGTTGAGCGAAGTATCGGTAGTTCCATTGCAACAGTCAGTAGCCGATCTGGAAACAGCTTTCAAGAACTTTTTCGACTCCTGTAAGGGTTCGAGAAAAGGGCGCAAAGTTGGATATCCTAAGTTCAAGAAAAAAACTAACAGCCAATCGGCAAGGCTGACTCTTCGTGGTTTTTCCATGAAGGAAGATGGCGGTGTCTATTTAGCCAAAATAGGAGTTGTCAATCCGATCTGGTCGAGAACGCTACCATCAGAGCCAAGTTCAGTCACGGTAATCAAAGACTGCGCTAATCGCTATTTCTTGAGTTTTGTTGTAGCAGCCCAAGTCGTTCAAGTTGACGCCAAGAACCAAAGCATCGGCATCGATTTGGGAATCCAAACTTTTGCAGCAATGAGCGACGGCGAAACAGCCGAAAGTCCTAACTACAAAAAACCCGCTCGGAAGATTCGCAGACTGCAACGCAAATTAGCAAGGCAACCCAAAAACTCAAAACGTAGAAATAAAACTCGCATTCAGATTGCCAAGCTGCACAATCAGATTGCAGATACCCGCAAAGACTTCTTGCACAAACTATCAACCGAAATAGTTAACGAAAACCAAGTAATTATTTTGGAAGATTTGAATAGATCGGGAATGCTCAAAAATCGCAAACTTGCCAGAGCAATTAGCCAGCAAGGATGGTACGAGTTTCGGGTATTGTGTGAGGCGAAATCTGATAAATTCGGGCGGGAGTTTAGGGTAATTAGTCGTTGGGAACCAACCAGCCAAGTGTGTGCGGACTGCGGGTTTAAATGGGGCAAAATTGATTTGTCTATTCGTTCAGTGCTTTGTCTAAATTGTGGCACTCAACAAGACAGAGATTTAAATGCAGCTAGAAATATAAATCAAGTCGGGATAGGGCATTGCCACGACTCTAAACGGACACAGAGAGAAGGTAAGACCACGAAGGAGGCGCATCTCGATGAAGTGTCAAGAATCCCCGCGCGTTCACGCCGGGGAGTATGTCAAGACGATCTCCCTTTAGTATTGTAGGGTGCGCGCTGCCCACCTTCTCCCCCACAAATAGTGTAAAATTTTCTCCCTAATTCTATTCCTCAGCAGCATTGTTTTTCTCCCATAACAATCCCGCTGCAATTGCTGTTTGTGAAACTAAAAATAATGTCGCAATTAATAGCTTTTGAATCCCGGAGGATTGCGAAAATGGGTAAGTTAGCAAATTGAAATAAAATGACGGATGTTGCAGCTTGGAATTTGCCGCGCGTTGAGAGGTAATTTGCTGAAATAAAAATGCACCTCTACCATAGTTGAATTGCTGTTTCCAAAATTTGCGAAGTGTTAGTTCGTGGGAGTGATAAACTATAACTTCGGGAGCGTAGACTGCTCGGTATCCTGAATACAACCAGCGATCGCAAAATTCTCGGTCTTCTCCAGCCGCTAAGGCAAAAGTTGTGTCAAACCCGCCGATGGTTTGGAAAGAGTCAGCGGGAAGGGCAAAATTATTAGAAGTGAAAAATTGCGCTCGATCGACTGTAGCATTGTAGTAACTGTAAAGGTAATCGATCAGTTGCTGGCTGGCAGTAGAATATATGTTATCTGGTAGCGCATTGATAGTTCGACCTCCGATTAAACAGTCAGGTGTTTTGAGAAATTGATTTTCTAGATTTTGCAACCAGTCTGCCGCAACACTACAGTCATCGTCTGTAAATACTAAAAATTTGCCTTCGGCGGCAAAAGCCCCTGTATTTCGCGCTGTTGCGGGGCCGGAGTTGGGCTGTGAAAGCAGTACGAGATTTAACTGGTTTTGAAAAGGAGCAATTGTTGTTTCTAGAGATATTTCGGTGCTGTCGTTGACAACAATTACTTGAAAGCGATCGCGCGCATATTCAAGTTTAACAAAAGATTGAAGACACGCCGTTAATTTTTGCGGGCGATCGTATGTGGGGACAATTATTGAAAATAAAAGTTGATTATTAGTCATTAGTCATTAGTCATTTGTTATTTGTTATATATGGTATTAGTAGTCAGGGTAATATCCCAATTGTGTAGGGGTGAAGCATTTGGGCGACAATTCATATTGAAAACCAGAAGTTTTATACCCAAATGCTTCACCCTCCCCAGCCTCCGAAGCATTTGGGCGACAATTCATATTGAAAACCAAAAGTTTTATACCCAAATGCTTCACCCTCCGCAACCTCGCGCGATCGGAATCGGACGCCATCTATTATTTTAAGCGATACAGCACCGATCCAATATTGAAATCTTTCCCAAAAACTGGTTTGAGCGGCCCCTTGGCACTTGTCAACCAAGATAGAGCTTTTCTGGTATCTTCGTCCGTATCAGTCAGAGGTCCGAATCCAATTATATTAACCTTATTTTTTCGCAGGTTGTCAATCCATTCAGGAAGTCGATCGGCTCTAAATGGCACATATAAAACTTTCCTATTCAAGTCTTTTCCGTAAAAAAGATAGCTACGAGAACTTAAGAAGAATCCTATTTTTTCATCCACTACCGTGTTTTTGTCAATATATTCATAAATACCGCGATACAATTCTGTCCGAGCAATATCTCGCTTCTCCCTCCAATTACCAATTACTATCAATCCTATACAGACAAAAATTATCACTAGGTAACTCGATCTTTGTCGGCTGGGAAATAGATGATTCAGCCATCCTAAGCCAGGACTTTTTTTAAACAATATCCAAACCATCAATGCGATCGATACAATATACAGTATTGGGTATATTAGTATGTATTGCCAACCGACGGCTAATATTTGTCCGACAGTCTTGCTAGCTTCTACTGGATTAGATTTAAAATTGTCAATCAACAAACTACCCCAAACAATACTATTTCCCGTAAAAGAAGCATCTTTAATATAATCAAAAATTGTGTTGCTAGTAATTCCGAAAAGACCGCTAACTAAAACAACTGCAACAACAACTTTAATCGGAGTTCTGAGCAAAGTTGCGGTAGCTGCGGCTGCAATGCCGAGTAAGCTTAAAAACGGAAATCCGTATCTAAGGTTAAAACCGAGTAAAGGGCTGATGTAACCGATCGACTCTCCCGCAGTACCGGAAGTGTATGGTGTAATTAAATACAGAATTCCCGTACTGAAGAGAAGTACATTTAGAATGATATTATTTTCATTAACTAGTTTCGTTTTACCTTTGGTCAAAGCAAGAGGTGCTGCTAATACCTGAAGTGCGATCGCCATAAATGGAAGTTGCAATCTAATGGTAATTTGCAAGCCGAGGGTTTGCCAGTGAGAAATATTGCTTGGGTTAAATTGAGCTGCTAAGGTGCTTCGCCAAATCTTCAAAAGAGGTGAAGGAGGTGGCTCTGGTATCGAAGGTGTTGGTGGCTTTACAGGAGATGGGGAGGGCGATGGCTGTATCGAAGGTGTGGGTGGCTTTACAGGAGATGGTTGCGGCACTGGTTGTAAGGGAACTTTGATTTCGCCAATATCGCCGACGGGATAATTGATTTGTAACAAGTTTCTCGCATACCAAAAACCTCCTAAAAGTAAGAAACAAGCTATGCCACACAGCAAGACAGGTTTGATAAAGTTGACAAGTATAAATTGAGTTTGCCTAGATTTTTGATTAACCGCAAATCTTTTGATTTCTAATATTGCTAATCCGATTAAAAGTGCTCCTGCATAGACTAGGCTGGTGATTTTGATTCCTGCTAGCATTCCGGTAGATGCCAAAAATAGGGATAGTTCGGATAAGGAACGGCTTTGATAATAAGACAAACCTAAATATAAACCGACTGTAAATATTGCAGCTAGCGGTAAGTCTGGGTGAATTGTGTTAACCTGATTGAGCATCATCGGCACGGTCAATACTAAAGATGATGCTGCCATGCTATGAATTCTGGTCGCTCCAAATTTTACGCTCAATAAATAGACTGAAAGTCCTTCCAGTACCCAGGCAATTAGCATGGGAAAGGCTGCTAGAAAATCCTCTCCGAATGGGATGACACAGAAAGCAGACAAAACGTGCCAATTGTAAGGATATACTCTAGCTTGTTCTTGTTCAAAAATCCAATTTCCGGCGGCGTCTAATAAAGTAAATGAACCTGTTTGATACCATCTGGCGATCGCAGGTAGGTGAAACCACAATGAATCATAATTGGTTGTTGGTTTAGTGGCTAGAGTTGCTAACAGCACAAATCCGGCAAAAGCCGACGCAAAAATAATTAGCCATTCCGATTTACTCAGAGGTTGCTTGAGTTGAGGGATTTGCCAATTGAAGGAGGAAGGATCGCGTCTTTCTTGGTAGTTAATTAGGTTGGTGGCGATCGCAAAAATCAGGAATTCTGCTAAAATAATGGAAAAAATATTGAGCCGATCGAGACTTCCTAAAATTAAGCCCGTAGAGATTTGTACAATAGTCCAAGCTGTGATGAGTACGAGGAGAAAATGGGGCAATGAATAATTACTGTTTTCCTTCTGATTTCCGAAAGCAAGAGATAAACACAAGGGAATCGGGCCGATTAAAATAATCAGAAATAAGATGAATTCCCACAAATGTTGCGCGATGAGCATAAGCTAAGGAAGAAGGAAGAAGGAAGAAGAACCCCCCCTACCCCCCCAAGGGGGGAAGAAGGAAGAAGGAAGAAAATTCATGGCTGAAGCCATGAATTTTTATCTGCAACTACTCGTTCCCAGGCTCTGCCTGGGAATGAAGATCGAGAGGCTCTGCCTCCCAAATTCGAGGCGGAGCCTCTAGATATGCGTTCCTAGGCTCTGCCTGGGAACGAGGAACGACGACATATGCGTTCCTAGGCTCTGCCTGGGAACGAGGATGAACTGTCAACTGTCAACTGTCAACTGTCAACTGTTTATCTACTAGCTTGCTTCTGGGTTTTTGGTTTAGCAACTTGGTTATTTTTCGACCCAGAAGCTTCTGCTTTTAACAGTTCGGGAAATGGTGGCTGGAGGTTGTGAACTTCGATATCCATTCCCACCGGCAAAGGAGGAAGTTGAGGGAGATCGTTTTCTAAATCTTTGAGTCCCTTAAGGTCTTTGGCTGCCACGATTTGCGGCATTTGCGGTAGTCCTTTAGCGATTTCCAAAGTACCGATCATTCTTGCTAGAGCGAATTCTAGCTGAGAACCTGGGTCGATCGCCACCCAACCCCGATCGGTCATTTGCCGGATCTCGAAGTGGAGGTGAGGTCCAGTGGACATTCCCGTGCTGCCGACGCGGCCGATGGTGTCTCCTTGTTTCACCCATTCTCCGGGTTTGACAAACAGTTCCGAAAGGTGAGCGTAGAGAGTTTCCTGAGACTGTTTCTGGTGATTTAGCACCACCGTCAAACCGTAACCGCCCAACCAATCTGCGATTGCCACTTGACCCGCATAGGCAGCTAGCACGGGTGTCCCCAAGTCGGCTCCTAAGTCAGTGCCGGTGTGAAACCTGCCGTAGCCCATCACTGGGTGAGTCCGCCACCCAAAGGGCGAAGTAATTGCCGTTGCAATAGATAGCGGAAATAGCAGGCTGGTGTTGCCATTTCCGGGCAAGCCTGCCGGACGTGGCGTGAGATTGTAGTAAGCAAAACCGGTATTGCTGCCACTGCTGACACTAATCGGGCCGACTTGAATAGGGCCAAATCCCATGCTCGACGGGGGTTCTGGGCTGCCGCTTCCATAAGATGCAGCGGAGGCATAATACCCAGTATCAGCCGAGGATGCTGGGTTGGCGGCGTATCCGATGTTAGCTGAGTCAAGCTGCTTTCCGTAGACAGATTCTGGTGGCGTGGTTCCCGGTGCCCAAATCTGGCTGCCTATTTGTTGAACGGCTTGACCGACTTTATCGGCAATATTTCCGCCAGTATTCCTGCCAATGTTCATGCCAGTATTCCCGCCAATATTTCCGGCAGTATTTCCGCCCCTATTTGGAGGAGGGGAAGCAATATATTGGTTATCTGCGATCGGATTTTGAGGACTGTTGTTGCCGGGGCCTGCATCTGCCGTCACCGGTTCGGAAACAGGGGAAGAACCGCACAAATCCCCAACCCCTTGCCCTGAGCTGACTACACCTTGGCAGCCGGTCGATCTTTCGGCAAACTCTATTGCTGTTGGCGATTCGTAGCCGTTGGTAGCACCGAGGCTATAGTCAGTGCTGTCAATGTAAGCGTTGGCGGGGTTAACTGGCGCTTCAAAAGGAGGCTCTTGGGCTGTCGGCTCTGGCAGGGGAATCAGTGCGGGTTCTGGCAGATAATAATCTGGAGCCGGAGGTGCTGCGGCTGCGGGGGGTTCGGGAGCGTATTCCCGTGGGGGGGCTGGTTCGATATATACAGGTTCGGGAGCAATTTCTGGAGCCGGCGCGACGTAGGGTTCGGGCTCCGGGGCCGGGGGAGCTGCCTCTTGGATTGGGTCGGGTTCCGGGGCCGGTGGCGGGGCTTCAAATGCTGGCTGGGGTTCGGCTTCGGCGGGGATGGCCAGTTCTGCTTGGGGAATTTCGGTTTGCGCCCAAACTATGCCTTTGCTGAGCAGTCCCAGACTGGCAAGGCAACCCAGTCCCACCAGCAGGGATCGATCGGACAAAAGGCGCTTTCTAGTCCGGGTGGCTGGCAGCAACTTTTTTGGCTGTTTGGCGTTCAAATCGGCTGTTTTTTGCTTGTCTGAGACAGGTTTCACGATGTTTTTTCCGAACTCTACAGGGGGCGAAAGGAGCTTGAAGTCTCGATCTAAAAGTATGGCAATATTTCTATTTATACCGCCCCAATTGATTTTACCGGAGCGAACTACTCACCGCTAAGACTGATTACCAAATATTGCGGTAAGTGCTAATTAGTTAAAGCCACGAGGTTAAACTTGGGAAAGCAAAACTGTTCAACGTTTAGAATACAACGCAAGTGACTTGCTTGGGAAAGGTTGGATTTAATGAGTTTAGCTAACGATCGCTTGACAAATTTTCCGGACTCTGAATCTGTTGGACAATCGGATGGTGCGATCTGGCAGTGGCAGAGTTGGGAAGGTTTGCCCTATCTGACTTGTAGCTTGCTGTCGATGTGGTCTCACGGCTTTTTTACTGCTCAGTTCTCGCCCCGGGGGCCGAGCGACTTAACCGAAGTTCTCTCACCGGGAGCAAGAGTTTACCGCCTCAAACAGGTGCATGGCAATGCGGTACTCAAAACTGGTCTGCTGAACCCAGTTGCCGCTAGTCCGACCGGGCCGGAAACTACTGCTGAAAGTTATGCTGAGGCTGATGGCTTGGTGACCGAGCGGGAATTGGAGGCGGTGTGGGTTTGTACCGCCGACTGCGTGCCGGTGCTGATTGCTGACGATCGAACCGGACTTGCTGCGGCTGTTCACGCTGGTTGGCGCGGGACTGCTGCTAAGATATTACCAGAGGCGATCGCTCAACTTGTGGCACAAGGCAGTCAGCTAGAAAATCTGAGGATTGCGATGGGGCCGGCGATCGCTGGTGAGGTTTACCAGGTATCTGTGGAAGTGGCAGCGGAACTAGGAGCGACTATTGCCCCCAAGAGTGCGGTTAATGCAACAGCAGACGGCATTCTCGAGTTTTTGCACCAACTTCCCGAACCGCCTGTATTAGCCGATCGATCGCCTGGAAAGGTACGCTTAGACGTTCGTCGCTTCAATGCTTTGCAATTGCAGCAGTTGGGAATTAGTCTTTCTCAAGTAGCGATCGCTCCTGACTGTACTTATTCTGACTCAGCTCGCTTTTTTTCCTACCGCCGCGATCGACTTAAAAAAGTCCAGTGGTCGGGAATTGTTAGCGGTGGCCAGACAAGTCCTTCTTGAGGGCAGAAGGTAGAAGGAAAGAAAAATCAAAGCTTTTGCCTTCAAAGCTGGGTTTTGGGGAGCATACGTACAGGTTTGCTGGTTCCTGGCTCAAAGCACTAAAAATTAGCAGCTAAACTTTTGGGAAAGCGGCCCCGCCCCCGCCCCGCTTTCCTCTCTTGTTAAGATTGCCCTATAATAAGAGTCTCCAGCGGGTTAGTAAAAATGAGTGAGCCAACTCCCTATCAACTGCTCGAAGTCGATGAAAATGCTTCCTTTGATGAAGTGCAAGAGGCACGTACTCGTCTGGCCGAGCAGTACAGCGGTGATAAGAAACGTTTAGAATCGATCGAAGCTGCTTATGACGCGATCCTTATGGATCGTTTGCGGCAACGACAGGAAGGTAAAATTAAAGTCCCAGAACGCATCCGTTTTCCAGAGCGGCTGACTCCTGCACCCGCAAGCTTTACTCCATCTCCTCCTAAGGGTGGCCCTGCTTGGCTGCAACGGCTAATCGATACTCCGAGTCGATCGGATATTTTGTGGCCTGCTGGGGTATATGTGGGGTTGGGCGGACTCAGTATTTATCCAGCGGCTAATGATTCTTTACTACAGTTGACTCTGGCTCTGGGAGTCGGTTCTTGTCTTTATTTTGTTAATCGTAAAGAACAAAAATTTGGTCGGGCCGTGTTGCTGACTGTGGCTGGCTTGGTTATAGGCTTGGTGCTGGGAGGCCTTTTGGGCTCATTAGTTAGTTCGCCATTTATAACAACAGAGAAATTTATCGCTTTGTTTACGTTTTTGATTCTGTGGTTGGTGAGCGGTTTTCTTCGATAGTCAATTGACAGTTGACAGTTGTATAGTTGACAGGAAAGCAGTTGATAGTTGATAGTTGTTGGTTCGTAGTTGTTAAGTATTAGTCGTTAGTTGTTACCAATTACCAATTACCAATTACCAATAACTACTGACTCTCTAAAATAATCTCAACTGCTTCGCCCAAATTGTTGGCGATCAAATCGGGTTTGTGGCTTTCTAGTTGGGCTCGATCGCGAATCCCGCACAAAACGCCGATGACCTTGACACCGTGCGTTTTTGCGGCTATAATGTCAGCCTCCGTATCACCGACCATCCAAACATCGGCAGCCCGCGGCAGTTCGGCGAGAGCTTTTGCCATCAGCAAGGGCTTGTCTTTGACATCCCCGGTTTTGACGTAATCGTTGGGGAGGCAATAACGGCGGTTTTCTGGGAAAAATTGGCCTAAATCGCAGCGGTTGAAAGCTTCGTCGAGTTCCCGGACGCGGCGCATGGTCATGACTACTAAGTCTACTCCGGCGTGCTGTACCTTTAAGAGCGTTTCTACGGCGCTGGGTGCTGGTCGATCGTAACTCAGGTAGGGGAACGTGTGGACTGTTTGACGGCGTTTTTCGGAGAATTCCTTGGCTTGGGTGGCGTCTAATCCTGAGAGAATGCCGATTTCGGTTTCGGGAACGCGCGCGCGCTTCATTTGCCAAAACTCCGATTTGGGGAGTACCCGCACCTGTTGGTCTAAACGTTTCGTCTCAGCCAGACAGTGCTGGTAAACTCGGTAGTAGCGATCGGACACATCCATTATGGGCCCATCAAAGTCTGTAATCAGTCTCAGCATTGAGCAGGTATTGTTAAGATTTTATACAAATTGTTCTATATTGTATCACTTAAAAAGCGATAGTTCTTCTACAAAACTTGACACAACATTTTACTACTTTGATAAATTAGTAAGCGGTAACATTAAAGTGATGCTCTACTATAACGAGATGCTTTCAACATTAAGTGTAAAGAGTAGCCAGAGAAGCATTAACATTCTTCTTAATAAGCTGTTATCCTGGCGTCGGCTTGAATACCTGGTAGTCGATCGGGAATTTAAAATTCAAGAAACATCTTTGAAAGTGCAACAATTTGCCGATATTCCCGATGAAGTTGCACGAGGAAAAGATGTACGTGCTAGTTTTCCAGAACTGATAGGAATTGAAGAAAATCTGATTAATATTATTGAAGGAAAGGAGCAAAGTTTTCAGTTAAAAGCTAGTACGAGGGTTTTGGAAGACGGTTCTTATTTGTATTTTGATTTATATATTTTTGGATATAAAGAACACAAAAAAATCGCAAAACTAGTCCTTGTTTGTGAAAATGTCACGAGCAGCGTTACCGCTCATCAAATCCTAGTTCAGGCAGCGAACGAAAATAGTATCATCGCCAATTCATTAGCGACTGCTCACGATTACATTCAGCAACTAATTACCTCAATAAATGATGTTTTGTTAGTCACAACAGCATCGGGAAAAATAAAAAAGGTGAATCTAGCTGCGGAAATATTATTTGGATATAGTGAAGCGGAATTGCTCGACAAATCCATATCTACGCTTACGGCTGACGAAGAATTATTGCGTCAATTCAGCCAGCTACCTCCTGCAATTAAAAGTGAATATTGGCATCAAGTCAAAGTAGTTTGCCAAACTAAAAAAGGTTTAAAGTTGATTTTGGCTTTTTCTTGCTCTACTATCGATACAAGCATAAAAAGCCAGCAGGCAGGTAGCTATGCTCTACAAGATTTTGTCTATATTGGTAGGGATATTACGGAGCAACAGCGCACAAAATATCGCCAGAAAGCACAGTATGCTCTAACTCAAATTTTGTCAGAATCGACTTCTCTCGATAGCGTTACTCAGAAAATTTTGCAAGCTATCTGCGAAAGTTTGGAGTGGGATGTCGGCGAACTTTGGACGCCAGCAGAGGGCGAGAAAGAAACTAAATTTGGTGCAGAAAAAAGGTACGAGAAAATGCCATTTTTGTGCGTGCCGTTGTTGTGCTGTCCTGTTGAGGAAATCCCCGTATTGCGACGGGTGGGAGTTTGGCAAAGATTACCTGAAGTTGGGGATTTTATTGAAAGTGGCGCTCGAATTAGCTTTAATCCCGGTGTGAGTTTGCCAGGAGCGGTTTGGCAGAGCGGTTCTCCGCAGTGGATTACTGATATTGTTAATGATAGCAATTTTGCACGATCGCACTTAGCTAAGCAAGTGGGACTGCGGTCTGGCTTCGCTTTCCCAATTCATGCTAGCGGTCAACTCGTGGGAGTAATGGCTTTTTTCAGTCGGGAAGAACAGCCACCGGATGAATATTTACTTCAAATGATGGCTGCGGCCGGTTCCCAATTGGGGGAATTTGTCAAGCGCAAATATGCGGAAAAAGAATTGCAGGAAGCTGAAGCTTCAATCCGAGTTTTGTATGAACAGGAAAAACGGCAGAGTGAAGAATTGGCTCAGAAAAATTTAGATTTAGAACAGGCTAAATTAGAGTTAGAATCTGCTAACCGGGAATTGCAGCGGCTTGCGTCTATAGACGGTTTGACTAAGATTGCTAACCGTCGCTGTTTTGACAAAATATTGGAGTCGGAATGGCGGCGTATGACTAGAGATAAACAGCCGCTTTCTTTAATTTTGTGCGATATCGATTTTTTCAAACTTTACAACGATACTTATGGGCATCAAGGAGGTGACGAATGCTTAAAAGCAGTGGCTGAGATTTTAGCTCGAAATGCTCGGCGGGGAGGGGATTTAGCTGCTCGCTACGGTGGTGAAGAATTTGCGGTAATTTTGCCGCGGACTGACGCTAGAGGAGCCATTCGGGTAGCCGAATTAATTCATAGGGATTTGAAGGCTAGGGAAATTCCTCACGCAGGTTCAAATGTAAGTAAGTTCGTGACTATCAGTATGGGGGTTGCTATTGCTATGTTCGATACTGAATTCTCTATTGAGAGGCTAATTGGAGATGCCGATCGAGCCCTTTATCAAGCTAAACTAGAAGGGCGCGATCGTATAGTTTTCTTAAATCATTCAAATCTTTCTCAATAAGTAAGCATACCTCAAAAAACAGCAGAATACCTAGATAACAGACTGCTTACATAAGTCTGGGTTCTCAAAGAAGAAGGAGTATTTTTTGATGAGTGTGAGACGAGCAAACATCGCTGATGCACCTGCAATTGCCCGAGTTAATGTAGACACTTGGCGGACAGCTTACCGTAAAATTGTACCAGAAGATTATCTAGCAAAATTGTCTTATGAAAAGAAAGAAATCAGTTGGCTAGAAATTATTTCAACTGCTGAAAATAATACACATTTTGTGTATGTTGCCCAGAACAATTCAGGAAAAGTTGTGGGTTTTGCTGCGGGTGGCCGCGAGCGAACGGGCAAATACGTGTATCAAGGAGAATTATTTGCTATCTATATTTTGGAGGAATATCAACGTCAAGGTATCGGACGCCAACTAGTGCAATCGGTTGCAACAAACTTGACTGCATTAGGCTTGAAATCGATGCTGGTTTGGGTGTTGGGAGACAACTCAGCCTGTAAGTTTTATGAAGTTTTAGGAGGTAAGAAAGTTGATGAACACCAGACAATTAGAGCCGGAGTTGCTGTCAAGGAAATTGCCTATGGGTGGACGGATATTAAACAGTTGACAGTTGACAACCCCCCTCGCCCCCAAGGGGGGATGACAGTTGACAGCGAAAATTAGACTGGGGTTTTTGCTCTCCACTGTCCTTCTTTTTTCTACCTATCATTTGTCAAACTGCCACGTTTCATTTGTTCGCGCTCAATCGCCTCAAATAAAGCCCGAAAATTCCCAGCCCCAAAACCTCCAGCTTGCACCTGTTTGCCGTTAACTAAGCCAACTCGGCGCTCAATTATCTCAAAAAAGAAGGTCGGTTCAGCAAAAATTGGCTGCGTAAAGATTTGCAGTAACATCGCTTCAGAACTATCTTCTGGCCAATCTGCCAACACTTGAGAAGCTACAATTTCTTGCCAATCTTCCGGCAAATAATTTTGCCACCGTTGCGGTAATTGAGAATAGTAAGTTGGAGGAACCGGCAGAAAAGGCAAACCGCGCGATCGTAAATTTGCAACAACTCCTACAATATCAGTAGTTTGCAAAGCCATGTGCTGAATTCCCGGCCCCCGATTTGCATCCAAAAACTCTTGAATTTGAGAATTGGCTGATGCCGATTCGTTAATAGGTAACTGTACCCCACCTTCAGAGTGAATCATAACTCGGCTGCGCAAAGCTGATTTCTCAGTCTGAATATCAAAATTTTGCTGCGTCTGAAAACCTAATGTTTTTTGATACCAATTAACAGCAACTTCCAAATCCCCCAATTCCACATTTAACACTACGTGATCGATATTTGTAAAGAATGGGAGGGTGGGAGAGGGGGAGAGGAGAGGGGCAGAGGGGGAGAGGGGGAGAGTCGGAGAATCTGGTAGCAACGAAGTCGTATCAATTGTTTCTATTAGTGTGTGACTTAAATCTCCCCATCCAGCAATTTTTGCCCGCTTAAAACAGCCTTCTGCTTGTAGGTGTTTTTGAATGGGTTCGATAACTTTCGCACCTTTATTCGCTGCTCTAGCTACTGTCAATTCGATATTTTTTACCCGAAAACCGACATCAAAAATTCCGGGAGGATGAAACTTCAACCAACTAGCGGCGGGACTAGTAAGTGTTAGAGGGGAAGATAAAGTAAAACATACATTGCCGCTATTCACAATTTCAGTATGAGTGTGACTGTTGGCAGAAGCTGCTATGGCCTGAAAGCCTAGTCTGTTGACAAACCAGTCTCGCGATGCTCGGGCATTTTCAACGTAGAAGGAAATGCGATCGAAATCCATAATCAATAATTAAAAATTGAAAATGGAATATTAAGTATGGACGGGGTAGCAGTCAGAAACTGCCAATGAGGCAATGAGGAATGAATAATTTTCATGTTGTTTTGTACGCGCACTTAATTATGACTTCAAGAATGAGAAGAAAAAATCCTCCTAAAGGCAGAAATTTCAGTAATTGGATGAACATGACTTACGCAAAAAATGGTTTTAGCTGCCTCAAGTAGAGGTAAGGTTCGCAGCGCGCACCCTAAAAGTAGAGTCTGCGCATAAGTCTTAATGAGAAATCCAAAAATCATATTTTTTAACTTCTGCCTAACTGGTGAATTTTTAGAAAAACAAATGACTTTCTGGCTGAATATTAATTTCCATTGGCACAGCTTGCGGATCTGCAGACAGAGCAAACATAATCGCATTTGCAGCAGTTGAAGTGCTGAGCATTTTTGACCTGTCTACTTTCAAACTCACATTATCCCAAAACGGAGAATCCACCCCACCAAAATAGAATAGCGTAAACTTAATGCCATAGCGACGCAATTCGTCTGCCATGCACTTACTAAAACCAACTACTCCAAACTTTGAAGCGCAATAAGCTGTTCCCATTGCCATCGAATGCTTGCCTAAAATGCCGATGACATTGCAGATATGGCCGGATTTACGCTCTTTCATCATATTCGCTGCTGCTTGAGATGTGTAAAAACTACCCTTAAATTCAAGTCAAGCATTGCGTCTAAATCGGCAGGTTCTAATTTATTCCACTGTTTGAGAATACCCGCACCGGCTGCATTTACTAGGGCATCAATTTGTCCGAAATGGCCCACTGTTTTCTGCATCAATGTCTCGACTTGCTGCAAATCGGTGATATCTGTAGGCACGGAAAGTACCTCTGTTGTTGACAATTCACCAGCTAAAGCGTCTAACCGACTACTGTCTCTGGCTGCAAGCACTAGACTAGCGCCCGCATCTGCCAGTTTGTGGGCCACCGCTGAACCGATGCCGCCTGTAGCACCCACAACCACCACCACTTTGTGCTGCATATCCCTTTACATTTCTTTACATCCAGTAAACATGATAACTTAAGTTGAGGGAATTGGGGAATGGGTAATTGGTAATTGGTAATATCATGTCCGCTCAATTGACCGGGATCGGATGAGTTTGTATGATGGTAATCGACCGGACATGATATAATTGGTAATTAGTAATTGGAGGCTCTGCCTCCAGATATGTGTTCCCAGGCAGAGCCTGGGAACAAGGATGCGATTAATGGCTAATTTAGGGAAACTTGCCAGCCTTTCTCGGCTTTTTTAAGCTGGAGAGAAGTGCAGGATTGCAAAAATTTAGGGAACTTTCTACTCAGATTGAACTCCTTAATAATTTGGGTAATTTGTTTGCCGTATTGTCTGTGAAATTCACTGCCTACATTTGAGAGAAATACAGAATTATTTGGAGAGTTGTCTGTTAAGTCGCTAACTATTTTGACTAGAGCTGTTTCTAAATCTTCAAGAGAATTAATATCTGTTAAACTAGAGGGTGCTCCAACGCTATTTTTCATAATTTCCTTGTTAAGGATTGGTGGTTTTGGAGATAATTTAACTTCAAAAAGAGTTACATAAGCTTGAGAGGTATCGGAGGGTTTGTGAACGACAAATTCGGTAGGATATTTGAGGAAAATATCTCTGGTTTTAGTGCCTAGCAAGTGATTGGCAACAACTTGATTGAGGGGTAAGCCGTAATTTTCCCTAAATAAAGCGGA
The DNA here is from genome assembly GCA_012035135.1 of Microcoleus sp. CSU_2_2. Lineage (GTDB taxonomy): Bacteria > Cyanobacteriota > Cyanobacteriia > Cyanobacteriales > Microcoleaceae > Microcoleus. Next base: position 19,225 of record JAAUPI010000031.1, on the reverse strand, counting down.
GATTGTCGAAAGTTTGATCCATTGACTCGACGTGCGTTCTTGCTCTGTTTTGATTAACTCTTTTAACTGAATAACCAATTTTTCTATCGGCTGAATTTCTGGTGTAGACACGAGAGAATAGGTTTCTAGTTGTCCGTTTCTGCTATTTAAAACTATGATTTTATCTACTTGCTTGCGGACTTGAAATACTGTGAGTCCGTGAGCTTGAAGTGTATTGCTGAGGTGTGTTAGGGCTCGATCGGACGAACAGACAAAAATCTCTTTGGCTGTGGGATAATGTACGAAAATCGATGCTCCTACGGTAGCCATTTTTAAGTCGGCGCTGTCTTTTCCTGGGGGAACGTGGATCAGTTGATAGCCACGTTCGTGAAATTCAGCATCTTTCTTGCCCATGCTGCGCCAATTGGCAAAGGCAACTTTGATTTGAATGGGGTAGGTGCAAATTCCTTCGAGGAATTTTTCGGTTTCGATATTGAGTTGTAAGTTTTCGACATCTAGTAGTAGGATGGCAATGCCAACAGCAATGGAAGCTGTTGGATCTGCTGGCGGAGTTAGAAGTTTTGACGCTACTGAGTTATTCGATCGAGCTGCTGCTATTGGGGATTCGGCAAGTTGCTGAATTTTGGCAAATAATTGGTTGAATTGAGGCGAATTAACGAACTCTGGAATTAGGAGAATTTCGAGGTATTTTTTCACAGTCAGTAGTAGCGTATCTGTATCGATCGCTACTTTGAGACTTTTTGTCAATTTGCCAATCAAAATCGACTGAAAATCAGGTTGAGCCCACTGGGTTTTCCTGTATTTTTCAGCTATCCATTCGGAATGCTCTTCCTGAATGCAAACTAGAGTGTGAGCGATATAGCGACTGATGGCGCTGACAGCGACAGATTTTTGAGTCGCCGATAAGGGGGTTCGATCGGGCATGACCCTCCACAATTCTGGATGGTGTCTGAACTTATCTTGACACTCTCGGCTCTTTTATAGACTAAGAGTGTCAAGATAGCATCTAATTCTAGTCTCTAGCTAGCCTTTGAACGATCGCCCGCCAAATCAAACCAGCGATAATTAACGCTAACCCAATCAGCCAAATTTGCCTCTCCACCCAGAAAGCCAGAAACAGACAACTCCCCAAACCCACCCAAGCTAGCCACTGCGGGTAAAGCCTTTCGGAGGAGGAAAGTTTCATGGTAGCGAGGTTAGTGATGGCGTAGTATATGAGAACGGTAAAAGCGCTAAAAGACCAAGTGGTTTTGACATCGCCGACGAGGATTAAAAGTGCGATCGCGACTTCCACAGTAACTACCGCTACATAGGGTGTTGTCTGCGAAGGATTGAGCCTCGCCAAGACTTTCGGCATATCCAGGCGGCGCGCCATCGCCAGCAAAACTCGCGACAGCCCTAAAATTAAGTTCAGCAGCACTCCCAGCATAGCTGTAATTGCACCGACAGCTAGCAGTTGAGAAACTCCCGGAATTGGGAAACTGCGGGCGATGATTTCCAAGGGTGCAGCAGTAGTCGCGGTTTGTAGAGACAATTTATCGATACCCCCGACACCAACAAAGACCATTGCTACCGCCACGTAAAGCAGCATTGTCAACACTAAAGAAAAAATTATGGCTTTGGGAATGGTTTGCCTTGGTGCGCGCACTTCTTCGCCCATTGTGGCGATGCGCCCGTAACCCGTGTAAGCCACAAACATCAGGGCGGTGGCGTGGAGAATGGAGCCGATCGAACTATCATTCTGTACGGTGGCTATTTCCCACCTTACCTCTGGCAAACCAGCCACGATAAACACAGCCAGAGATAGAAGTGTAACTGAGACTATGGCAGTATTGGCAATATTCGATCGCCTAATTCCTGCTAATACAACTAAAGTGAGGATAGCTACGGCGACTAATGCTGTTAGGATGAGATAAGTGCGATCGGCTACACCAATTGCCTTCAAAAAATACCCGGCAAAACCCAAAGCAGCAGTAGCAGCCGAAGCCGTTTTAGCTAACAGAAACATCCAGCCCGCCGTAAAACCCAGCCAAGGATTGAGATATTTGTAGCCATATTCATAAGTACCGCCACTAACGGGATGATTTGCGGCTAATTGAGCGCTGTTAAGGCCATTGCAAACGGCAACTAAAGCAGCAATCCCGACAGCCAAAAGCACTCCTGAGCCAGCAATTTTCGCAGCAATGCCGATACTCACAAATACCCCTGCGCCGACGATTGAACCCAGCCCCATCAGAGTAGCGCCGAAAATACCTAACTCTCTCTTCAACAGTGGTGAAGACATTTTGAAATCCTATGTAGTCAAAGAAGATCTATCACAAATCATGACTAAAATCAAGCTTGAACCATGAAAAAAATATCGCAACAAAAAAAGGAAACTCTGGACTATGTAGTTCGATCGGCTGTAGCTGAGATAAACTGATTTAGAGGTCGATCGCGCGTGGGAGCATCCCATTTTTGCAAATATATCCTACAAACTTGGGATGCTCCCTCGCACGTTTTGTCAGTTGCTTCCCTGCCACCAACGCACCGATACAGCAACCTGTCAACAGCCACAGCAAAATAGGTATCCAAATTAAGTGTACCGTGTCCAATATTGATTAACTGCGCGTCTACAATCTCAAATCACAAGTCAGCAGCAAGGACAAACCGATGGCAAACTCAACTCTTGGTCTGGAAAATCAACTTTACGATTATCTGTTATCTATTTCCCTACGGGAGCCAGATATTCTCCAGCAACTGCGAGAAGAAACCGCTAAGCACCCTATGGGTATGATGCAAATAGCTCCCGAACAAGGTCAGTTTATGGAGATGCTGGTGCAGCTTATGGGAGCTACAAAAACCTTAGAAATTGGGGTTTTTACTGGTTATAGTTCGCTGTGTGTAGCTTTAGCGCTGCCTTCAAACGGTCAGATTATTGCTTGCGATGTCAGTGAGGAATATACTACGATCGCCCGCAGATATTGGGAAGCTGCGGGTGTTGCTCACAAGATTTCTTTGCACTTAGGGCCTGCACTTAATACTCTCGACAAGCTAATAGCTGAAGGACAAGCAGGAACCTTTGATTTTGCTTTCATCGACGCCGATAAAGAAAATTATGAGGCTTATTTTGAGCGATCGCTAAAACTAGTGCGCAATGGTGGTTTAATTGTAATTGATAATGTTCTTTGGTCGGGACGGGTTGCCGATCCGAATGTACAAGATGAAAGTACCCTCGCCATTCGTACTTTCAATGACAAGTTACGCAACGATCCGCGAATTACTCTTAGCGTTGTCCCGATTGCTGACGGACTGACTTTGGCTCTCAAACGCCGCTGGGCTACTTTGATGGCGCCTGAAGAACAGAATTAAATAGTTGACAGTTGCTGGGAACTCTATTAAGACCAAATAAACCGGGTTTTTATCTCAGGAATTAGGCACGGATGGCAAGAAACCGGGTTTACGAAAATCCTTCGCTGTAGTTCGTAGAGCAGGTAAAAAACCCGGTTTATTTGATAATTAATTCGTTTAAGTTGAAAATGCTGGTATCAAATTTACACATAAAATTGCCAATTCACGAAACTTTTCAGAATACCGTTCAAGGCGAAGGATTCTGGACGGGGACTTTAGTTGATTTTATTAGATTGGCTGGCTGTCCCGTGCGATGTCCTTGGTGCGATACTGGTTATCAAAATGGGGGGAATGGTTTGCCATCAGTGGCCCGATCGATCTCTGAATTGCTAGCCGAATTGCAGTCTCCAAGAGTGGTAATTACAGGTGGCGAGCCTTTCATTCACCGAGATTTGCCTGAGTTAGTTGCAGCTTTATTAGCAGCCGATAAACAGGTGAGTATTGAAACTTCTGGCGCTTACTGGCAGGATGTTTCTCCGCTGGCTTGGATTACTCTTTCTCCTAAGGAACACGTCAGTCCCAAATATCCGGTGCAAGAAATTTTTTGGACAAGAGCTAATGAAATTAAGTTGGTGGTTGGCACTGGTGAAGAAGTTGATTTTTATAGAGAGCATTTGCTAAAAAATGTGAATATTCCGGTGTTTTTGCAGCCGGAATGGAGCGCGAAAGATCAGGCTGTTCCGATAATTTTGGAGTTACTGAAACAACATCCTAGTTACAGGTTATCTTTGCAAACTCACAAGTTTATTGGCGTGCAATAATTTGAGGATGTTGAGACATATTATCGAAGAAGGGAACAGGGAACAGGCAACGGGCAACAGTTTCCTGTTCCCAATCGGGGTATAAAACCCCATCTTCTATTGAAGAAGGCAACAGGGAACAGGCAAAGGGCAACGGTTGCCTGTTCCCTGTTGCCTGTTCCCTTCTATAAGTTGTTTGTTTGGGTTGGGGTTAAATCCCCATCCCTTTCTCAGTCTGTTGCCTGTTCACTATTGCCTCTTCCCTTTTAATAGATTTGAGATTTGAGATTGGGGGATTGAGGAATTTTTGATGAATCCCTGAATACCTCACTTGCTTGAGAACCGCTATATTGTGTAAATATATGCTAAAATTAAAGCAGCAATTTATTATATTATGAAACAAATGCAAACAACTACTGAAAATCAAATGGAAAAAGTTACAACAACGCTGGTAATTACGAATCGACTGGATGAAGGGAAAGCAGAAGATGGTCTGATTCCGATCGAACAAGTGAGGTCTGTTACTCTAGAAAATGTTTTAGTAGATACGGGTGCGACTACTTTGTGTTTGCCGAAAGATGTCATTGCTAGGCTGGGTTTGAAAATTCTCAAGCAAGTGGTTGTGGAAACAGCCACGGGTGTTAGTGAGGCGAGGATTTTTCGGGATGCTTCGATTTCTCTGTGCGGGCGTGAAGGGACTTTTGAATGTCTGGAATTGCCAGAGGGGAAAACTTCGCTTTTGGGAGTGATTCCGATGGAGGCTTTGGGAATTGAAATCGATTTGAAAAATCAAAGATTGAAGGTTTTGCCCGACGGGCCGACGGAAACTTATTTGACTATTCTTTAACGTTAATCTCAATTGAGGAGAAGCAAACTTATCTGTTTGCTGTCAACTGTCAACTGTCAACTGTTTAAGATTCTTTGATATTCTTGAGTTTGGATGCCAGCTATTTGATCGGCAGCGCTAAGATAGTTAAGCACTGTTTTGCACTACTCTCATGTCTCAACGCGCCGAAACTTCAAACAGCCAGCCAAGTGCATCCCACAATGGGCAGAATGTGACGACTTCTAACTCCAACAGCCAAAATACGATTCGGATTCGCGGTGCGAGACAGCACAACCTTAAGAATATCGATTTGGAACTGCCGCGCGATCGACTGATCGTTTTTACTGGCGTCTCTGGTTCTGGCAAGTCTTCCCTGGCTTTCGATACAATTTTTGCAGAGGGACAGCGCCGCTACGTGGAGTCTCTGAGTGCTTACGCCCGCCAGTTTTTGGGACAGTTGGATAAACCGGATGTGGATGCGATCGAAGGGTTGAGTCCGGCTATTTCGATCGACCAAAAGTCAACTTCTCACAACCCGCGATCGACTGTCGGTACTGTTACAGAAATTTACGATTATCTCAGATTACTCTACGGCAGAGCTGGCGAACCGCACTGTCCGATTTGCGATCGCTGCATTGCGCCGCAGACAATTGATGAAATGTGCGATCGAGTTATGGCACTTCCTGACGGTACTCGCTTTCACATTCTCGCGCCGGTAGTACGGGGAAAAAAAGGCACTCACCGCAAATTATTGTCGAGTTTAGCTGCCGAAGGATTTATTCGGGTCAAAATTAACGGAGAGATTTTAGAACTTTCGGAAAATATCGAATTAGATAAAAATCATACGCACAACATCGAAATAGTTGTTGACAGGTTAATTAAAAAACCGGGTTTAGAAGAACGTTTAGTTGATTCTTTGGCAACTTGTCTGCGCCATTCTGAGGGAATTGCGGTAATTGAAGAGTTACCAACCGATGAAAATTCTGAACCAAATGGGCCGATCGTTTTTTCCGAAAACTTTGCTTGTCCCGAACACGGGGCGGTAATGGAGGAACTTTCGCCCCGATTATTTTCGTTTAATTCGCCTTACGGCGCTTGTCCGAACTGCCACGGTTTGGGAAGTTTGCGGACTTTTTCGCCGGAGTTGGTGGTGCCGGATTTCAAAGCACCAATTTATTGTGCGATCGCTCCTTGGTCTGATAAGGATAATTCTTATTATCTATCTTTGCTGTGCAGTGTTGCTGATGCTTGTGGATTTAATATTGACACTCCTTGGTATCGGTTAAAGCCGGAACATCAGCGAGTGCTTTTGTATGGAAATGAGGACAAGAAAACAGGAGAAAATAAGAAACGGGACACCAATGCCACCGATTTAAGGAGAGATTTCAAGGGTGTAATCGCGATGTTGCAGCGCCAGTATGAAGATACTGGATCTGATTTGATTAAGCAGAAGTTGGAACAGTATCGAGTCGATCAATCTTGCCAGGTTTGTCACGGTAAGCGATTGAAACCAGAAGCGCTTTCGGTACGCTTGGGACAGTACGGAATCGTGGATTTAACCAGTATTTCGATTCGGGACTGTCGGGAACGAGTAGATAATCTGGGATTGAGCGATCGACAATTTCAAATATCCGATTTAGCCCTCCGAGAAATCAAGGCAAGGCTGCAATTTTTGCTCGATGTCGGGTTAGATTATCTGACGTTAGACCGTCCGGCAATGACACTTTCTGGCGGGGAAGCGCAGCGAATTCGGCTAGCGACTCAAATCGGTTCTGGTTTGACTGGTGTGCTCTACGTTTTGGACGAACCCAGCATCGGACTGCACCAAAGAGACAATTTCCGCCTGCTGCAAACTTTAACAAAGTTGCGCGATTTAGGCAATACTTTAATTGTGGTAGAACACGATGAAGAAACGATGCGATCGGCAGATCACATTGTCGATATCGGACCCGGTGCAGGCGTTCATGGTGGTAAAATTATATCGCAAGGAAGCTTAGCAGAATTGCTGGCAGCAGAGGAATCTTTGACAGGCGCTTATTTGTCGGGAAAGCGAGTAATTGAAACCCCTGCTGAAAGGAGAAAAGGCAACGGCAAAGCCATCTCAATCAAAAATGCACGCCGCAACAATTTAAGAAATATTGATGTCGAAATTCCCCTGGGAAAACTTGTCTGTGTTACAGGCGTTTCCGGTTCGGGAAAATCTACTTTAATCAATGAATTGCTGTACCCGTCGCTGCAACACTATCTTACCAAAAAAGTTCCTTTACCTCCCGATATGGATTCGCTGACAACGAAAGGAGAACGTTCTTTAGAGGATGTGGTTGATAAGGTAATTGTCATCGATCAATCTCCGATTGGTCGCACTCCGCGTTCTAATCCGGCTACTTACACGGGAGTCTTTGATGTGATTCGGGATTTGTTTGCCGAAAGCATTGAAGCTAAAGCCAGAGGTTACAAAGCCGGACAGTTTTCGTTTAACGTAAAAGGGGGAAGGTGCGAAGCTTGCAGCGGCCAAGGCGTGAACGTGATTTCGATGAATTTTCTGCCGGATGTTTACGTGCAGTGCGAGGTTTGTAAAGGTGCCCGTTACAACCGGGAAACGCTGCAAGTGAAGTATAAAGGCAAGTCGATTTCTGATGTTTTAAACATGACTATTGAGGAAGCCTTGGAGATGTTTAAAAATATTCCCAGGGCGGGTATGAGACTGCAAACTTTGCTTGATGTTGGTTTGGGTTACATTCAGTTGGGACAGCCGGCGCCGACACTTTCTGGGGGCGAAGCGCAGCGGGTGAAGTTAGCAACAGAACTGTCGCGCCGCGCCACTGGAAAAACGCTTTATTTGATAGATGAACCGACGACTGGTTTGTCGTTTTATGACGTTCACCATTTATTGAATGTTTTGCAAAGATTGGTGGATAAGGGGAATTCTATTTTGGTAATCGAACACAATTTGGATGTGATTCGGTGCTGCGATTGGGCGATCGATTTGGGACCAGAAGGGGGAGATAAGGGAGGTGAAATTCTGGTGGCGGGAACGCCGGAGGATGTGGCAGCAAATTCTCATTCTCATACTGGGAAATATTTGAAAACTGTTTTGCAGCAGCATCCTTTGGGGGAGGCTGTAGCTGTTAGTTAATAAAGTTCTTATTGAAAACTTTAGTGATATAACCTTCTGCAAAATAAACCCTGTAGGGGCGAAGCATTCGGGCAAAATAATTTGACTATTGCGAATAATTTCATCCCCGAATGCTTCGCCCAATCCCAGTGGGTTGCGATCGATACTCTATTAGACATCTCCTAAAAAGAAATTAGGCATGAGGACTTGATCGCACTTGCTCGGGGGAGGGTGAAGCATTTGGACATAAGATTGAGGGTTTGAGGCATAAATTGTCGCCCAAATGCTTCACCCCTACATCGATCGAATGGCTTAAGATTCTTTTTAGGAGATGTCTAATGGGCAGTGCCGTGTCCCTACGGATCGAGATCGCTTGGGGGTGTACTTCATCAACGTGGAATCTGCTGTATTTCATCAACCCGCCACCACCAACTAATTAGACTTAACCAAAACACCCGGTTCCCGCTGAATTGGCAGCACATCCAAAATATCAGTTTGCGCACAATATTTTAAATCTTCAATAACTCCTAAACCGAGAAGTCTCTGCCCGTGACTTGCCATTTCTAGCAATTTATGCAATTGATTTTGCCAGTGAAGATAAAGAGCAATTGCTGCAAATACTTCATCGTTGCCCGCAAATTCTAGTGGAGGAATCCCGCTTTCTGAAAGCAAACTGTGGGCGATCGCCCCAGCACAAACTGTATCTTCTAAGGAGAAACTTCCTTCCCAACCAGAACCAACTATCCCAATAGTTTCCGGCTTTTTACTTAATATAAAATCCACAACGGCTTTGCGATTAATTAAAGCTGCTGTTAGCACAATTGGCGAAGTTTCCACTCTTTGGAGAGCGCGAGTACCGTTAGTTGTACTAATAAAAATTCGCTTCCCTTTGACTTTTTCTGGCCCACAGTCGAGGGGGGAATTCCCCATGTCAAATCCGTCAACTTTGCCGCCGCCACGTTCTCCGGCGCGAATTCGCTTGTCTGCGGGCCATTTTTCGCTCTCAGCCATCAACTTGTCCAAGTCGCTGAAAACTTGGACGGCTTCAGCTCCGTTGTTGAGGGCGGTTGCCATTGTAGTTGTGGCCCGCAGCACATCAACTGCGATCGCGCACGCGGGCATTTTGTCCGCTGGGGTAAGTTCGGGGGTGTGGTAAATAAAAAGTTTCACTTTTGGGGGAACCTGCAATAAATCCTCATAGGTAATAATAATAGAAAGTGACCCTTTCACCGCCAATATGTCAACCTTCGCGCGCGATCGGGACATTACTAATTGCTAAAACCATTAATTTTCTCACATTTTTACATCAACTTCTTGCTTCTTCTTGCTTCTGACTGACCTCCGTTACATCCGTTACACAATCCGTTACCGAACTTCCTTCTTCCTTCGCATATGTCAAAACAGCTCAATTCAAATCCCGCCCGCGCCGCCATTAGCACACCCATCGGACTTCTGGCAGGTTTTACCTATCCTGTTCGAGCTTTCACGCTACTTTTCCAAACTCCCAAACTCTGGGGTTATGTATTGGTTCCTGTTGCCTTAAATTTTATAATTGGTATCGGTCTTTATTTGGGATTGCTATTTCCGAGTTTAGAAGGCATAGACACTTTGGTTGCCGATTTGTCAGTCCGTTTTAATGCTTTAATTGCTAGTTTGCCAGCTTGGCTGAGCTTTCTCGCTGTCTTAACAGTCGGTTTCGGCTGGCTGCTGCGGATACTTTTGGTAGCCGGACTTTTATTAATAATTGGGTTTTTGTTGGTGCAGTTTGGTGTGATTTTAGGTTCACCTTGGTACGGCCAATTGTCGCAACAATTGGAACTGCTGCGCAACGGTCAATTGCCCGCAGAAGAACCGATGAGTTTGAGTAGTATTTTTCAGGATATCAAAAGGGCGATCGCTTTTGAATTGAGAAAATTGCAGATTTTGTTGAGCGTCGGCATCCCGCTGCTGCTGCTGAATTTTGTCCCCGGTGTCGGCTCGATTTTCGGGAGTTTGGGAGGGATAGCTTTGGGGGCAACTCTTGTTTGTTTGGACTTTTTAGACGCACCTTTGGAAAGGCGCAGACGGCCTTTTCGGGAAAAATTAGAGATAATTCGGGGCAGTTTGCCAGCTAGCGGGAGTTTTGGTTTGGTGTGTTTTGGTTTGGTGAGCATTCCGCTGTTGAATCTGTTGGCGATTCCGCTGTGCGTGACGGCGGGGACGCTGTTTTTTTGCGATCGAATCTGGCCCCACCGCTTTGCCACAGAGGAGAAAAATGTCGATCGACAAACTAATATTGCCAATTAAAAACTAGCGAACTACTTCTACTTTCTGGCTGCTATTTTTCGCTCTTTTATTTATCTGGGAGCCAGAAATTAGAAACGGACTTAAGAACAGCCAGCTAATGAAGAAAAAGGAGGCTGTAAATAGCTGGACAATATCGATCGCCGACAAATATCCGTCAGACAATAGCGCTATAGTTCTATCTGTAAGCCCGAATATCCAAGAGAAAATACCGAACAGCCAAATGCCTTTTTGGAGCATTGGCAAAAATGCTGAAACTTCCGAGTTTTGCTGATTGTTCATTAATTTGGCCCTTGCTTGCGAAGAATTTGGTTAAATGTTGCACCCCAAGGACTTAAGGATTTTTGGTACCTTCTCCCATTTCCGTTGTTATCTATATGTTAAGAAATGTTTCCCAATATTGCAACTGACCTCTGGAGGTACTTGCGCATCTATCTCAAGAGGTAGTCGCACCATGGAAAAAGGGTTAAATTTGCTACACTTTAGTCACTAGGGGGCGATCGATTTCTCAGCCGGAGTCGCCTCTTGCGTTAGCCGTAGGCGCTTGATATAGTGAGTCAGACGATTTTGGATTTGAGATTTTAGATTTTGGATTGCTGTAGGGTGCGTCAGGTGGGTTTCTTGAACGATGATTCAGAGTTTATAGATCTGACGCACCTTACTAATGGTGACAATTGCGTTCAGGACTGTTTAAAATTAAAAATTGGCAGTCACAGGCTATCTAAAACAGCGAAACCAAAAATTTATGTTATTCAACAGTCTTGTAGGGTGCGTCAGGTGAGTTTTTTGAACGATGATTCAGAGTTTATAGATCTGACGCACCTTACGAATGGTGACAATTGCGTTCAGGACTGTTTAAAATCAAAATTGGCAGTCGCAGACTATCTAAAACAGCGAAATCACAAATTTATGTTATTCAACAGTCTTGACTTTTTAGTATTTTTTGCTATTGTTTTCGCCCTATATTATTTCCCTCCGCTGCAAAAACTGCAAGTTCCCATCCTGATGATTGCGAGCTTTATATTTTACAGTTGGAGCGCGCCCGCACTGCTAATTATCCTGCTGCTGTCAATTATCATCAACGCCACAGCCAGCTTTCAAGTTGCCCGAATTTCCGACAAAAAACAGCGCTTGATTTGGGCTATATCGGGAGTAGTTCTCAATGTATTAATTCTGAGCTTATTTAAATACGCTGGTTTGTTAACTAACTTTTTTACGGACATTTTTAATATTGCTCGAACAGAAGGCAGTATTGCTTATTTATTGTTAAAATTACCGCTGCCGATCGGCATTTCATTTTACACTTTTGAAGGCATCAGCTTAATAGTTGACGTACTGACTCAAAAAGACAAAAACGAAACCGAGTCAAACACTTACGTATCGCCCAATTTCAGCCAACACCTGCTAAATACTTCATTCTTTATTAGCTTTTTCCCCAATTTACTGTCCGGGCCGATTTTAAAATCAAAGACATTTTATCCTCAGATAAGTGTTAAATATATTAAAGACATTCCGTGGAATTTCATTTTTCGATCGCTCATTGTCGGCTACTTTCTCAAATGGTAATCGCCGACAACTTAAAAGACTACACCTTCTGGCTCAGCTATCCCTACTACCAAGGACTGGGAACCATTACCAATCTCACACTCCTGTTCGGCTACTCAATGCAAATATTCGCCGATTTTGCCGGTTACTCATTAATTGCGATCGGTTTAGCTGCCGCTTTAGGTTACACAATTCCCGACAACTTCGACTTTCCCTACATCTCTCGTTCCCTTTCCGAATTCTGGAGACGCTGGCACATTTCCCTCTCAACTTGGCTGCGAGATTATCTCTACTTTCCCCTCGGAGGAAACCGCAAAGGAAAAATCCGAACCTATGTTAACTTAATGGCAGTAATGACTTTAGGTGGCTTGTGGCACGGGGCTGCTTGGAGTTATGCAGTTTGGGGAGTTTATCACGGATTTGGTTTAGCCGTAGAACGCTTTTTTGGTTTCGACAAATCTAAAAATCAATCAAAAGATCCAATTCCAGCAACAGCTAAACCAATCTGGAAGCAGTTATTATTTGACAGCATTAGCGTTTTAGCGATTTTTGCTTTTGTTTCCTTGGGATGGCTGCTTTTCAAACTGCCGCGATTTGAAGAAGCAGTTGAGTTTGTAGTTTGTTTATTTCGCAATGTTAAAATCAAACCAGGTTGGACTTACATTATTCCCACGCTAATTTTTTCCATCCCTGTAGTCATTTATCACATTCCTCATTTTCCCACTTGGCAAAACCTCATCAAAGACAGTGCTGGTAAGCCTCTAAATCAAGCGTGGAGAATTTATCAAGATTTAGCCTTAGGAATTATGCTAGCAATGATCTTCCTCAATAGCGGTAACTCGAAACAATTTATTTACTTCCAATTCTAAAAGGTGTGATATGCCTGTGAAATTTCCAGTTCGATCGATTTTGCGTCCGTTATTAGTTTTTCTGTTTGTCATGAGCTGTTATCAAGCGTTGGTAAGCGGCGGAGTTTTGCCCGCTGCTGACGGAGCTAGCCTGAACCAGACTAACATTGTCAAAGCTCAAAGATATGTATATCTAAATAATTCCGATCTGAAAATGGTAATGGTAGGCAGTTCGCTAGCTGCCAACATTAATGCTAAAGACATTGGAGAGGGCGTACAGAGTATAGCATTGGCTGGAGGCGCGACTCAAACAGGTTTAGAAATAATTAAAAGAAGTCCGGTAGAGCCACCAATTATTTTGGCAGAAATTAACTATACTATTTCCCGCAAAATAGATTCCGAGTTACTTGATTCTTTGTATCATCCTGTTTTTTATTGGGTGCGTCGCTATTTGCCGATAATGAGAGAAGAATACCGCCCGGTTAGCGTTTTTATCTATTATTTGAAAAATCGAGGAAAACAAGATAAAAATATTTCCAAAGAAGAACTAGACAAGCGCGAAGCTCGCTTTCTTACTCCTGAATTGTCGAAAAGAGGCATCCAAATGGCATTTGATGCTGAAAGCCAACCTTTGTCTGAAAAAGAGACTGAAACTATCAAAAAAGAAGCTGCTCTGATTAAGTCTCAAATCGCTGATATCAAAAAAAATAGTAAAGCGCGGTTAGTTTTATTTGATATACCGATGGAATCCCGCGTTGACGATACACTCAGGAGAAAGCAAATACGAGCTTTGTCGAAACAACTGTTTCCCCCTGAGAGTTTTGAGTGGCTGCCACCGCCACCGCCGCGAGAATGGCGCACCAATGACGGTATTCACTTGATTCGCAGCGACAGTATAGATTTTGCTAAGTTTTTGGGGGGAAATTTGCTGGGTAAATAGGGGCGCTACCTCCGTGTTCCACCCAGAAACAGGAAAGCTTGTCATTTATCTTGAAGTACGCTATACTACATAAATAAGTTCAGCATCAATAACATCAAACAATGGCACGCTTAAATCAGATTATCGCGATCGAAAAAGGCATCAAAAGCCGCTCCGTCCAAGAACTAGCAGAAGCTCAAAAAGCGCTCCAGAAGCCAGCTTTGCTATCTGGGATCTCGCGCACTTACCGCCCCAAAGACGAAGAAGGCGAACAACTGCCACCCGAGTCCAAAAAAGTTGAAATCAAAGCCGAAGAGATTATCCGCAAAACGACTGAAGTTTTGACCAAACTCTTCGATGTAACGGCAACCAAAGATTGGACAAATTGTCGCGCTCGCGCCGACGTAACAGTGGACGGAAACGTAATTTTGAGCCAAGTTCCCGTCAGCTATTTGCTGTTCGTTGAAAAGCAGTTAGCAGACTTGCAAGCATTCATCAAAAAACTGCCAGTATTGGACGCTTCCGAGACTTGGAACTTCGACCCTTCCGCCGACTGCTGGGCAACCGAACCGGTACAAACTCTCAAGACTTTTAAAGCTCCCCGCAATCACGTTAAAGCGGAAGCTACGGAACACCATCCGGCTCAAGTAGAAGTGTATTACGAAGATATTACGATCGGCTACTGGCGCACTGTCAAGTTTTCTGGAGCTTTGCCAGCACGTCGGATTAACGAGCTATTGCAAAGGATAGAAACATTGCAGCAAGCTGTGATGTTTGCTCGCGAAGAAGCTATTAATTTCAAACCCTGACTTAAATGTGATGGCGTGCGCAAATGGGCGGTAATTACAAACCCAGTAACAAGGTCAGAGTTACTGGGTTTTATGCTAAAAATTTTATATATAGCGATCCTAAATGATTCGCAAAATTTGTAGGGGTAGTGCCAAGAGTGCCTACCCCTAATCTATCGGGCAACCACGGGGGGATTGCCCCTACAATAATTACGCAAATGATAATGAATCGATCGACTGTACCTGTCAAATTCTCCAAAACTGTATCTTCACAGATTGTCTGTTGTGAATCACACTGGATTGATTAGGACTTTTGTTGGGTTTAATTCTTCAACCCAACATACGTATACGATCGACGCTCTCTTCAGACACGATCTAATTCATAATTTTTTGCCTGCCAAGTGTGATGAACTGGTAAAACCGAAAGCCAGAGATTGTTCAGATTGCTTGTCAACTTGGTACACGTAAAGTACCGTCAAAAAAGTATCAGTAGTAACGAGCTTTCTTTCAAATTGAACGAATTTGGTTCCGATCTGTGGGTTTTGTCTGAGTGATAATACTGTAGCCAGAGGTATATACCAATGTCTCTCAACGAAATTAATCCTGCAAACAGCCTGAAGACCGGAGTAGACTCCTTTACAGGTTTACCTGGTAGCATTTCTGATATTAATCGCGATCTCTTTCGATCGCTGAGTAACCCTCCTAATAGTGCTCTTGGAGGCATTCCGATGAATCCTCTTTTGGAGTCGGACGATCGCACCCTCAGTTCCACTCCAACGAAAGCTCGCTCTGATGCCTCATCGGTATATGGAGATGAAAGCGAAATTTTTCCAATCGATCGCACTGCTGTCCAAGCAAGCAAGGCGTTAATGGATAGTGCCATTACTGCACCTCTTCCGAGTGGCGATCAAGTCGATCGGGCAGGGGGATATGACGAGTTACTTAACCCGAACCCCTCCAATTTGTCGGCAACAGTATCTTGGCTAGACAGAGCTGATAAGGAAACCTATTCGGGGAATTTTCTACCTTCAGATCGGCTTAGCAGTAGCGATCGCCTAGATTCTCCCTTTGTTGGTGTTATTGATACTGGCTTCAGTGCACAAGATCGTGGCACTCAGGTGATAAATGTCATTCAGCGGGTTGGACACCAGTTTCCCGATCCTAACGTTACAAGTTCGTCCTCACGAGAAGCATCATCCCTCGATAGTCCGCTGAAGTACGAGCCTGGAGTACCGTTACAGTATGACGAGCAGGTGAAACAGTGGCAACAGCGCATGCAAGAGCGGGGCTGGAACATTGCTGATGATGGTCTCTACGGTTCGCAAAGCGCCCAGATTGCACGTCAGTTTCAGCAGGAGAAGGGGCTGGGTGTAGACGGTATTGTCGGCCCAGACACCTGGGCAGCCACCTTCGACACAACAAAGGTCGATGCAACAAACAATGTCACGAACTCACCCTCGTCTGGATCGCCATCTCTAGATCGCTTACTGAAGTACGAGCCTGGAGTACCGTTAAAGTATGACGAGCAGGTGAAGCAATGGCAACAGCGCATGAGCGATCGGGGCTGGAACATTGATGTCGATGGTCTTTATGGTCCCCAGAGTGCACAAATTGCACGTCAGTTCCAGCAGGAGAAGGGGTTGGCTGTAGACGGCATCGTTGGTCTAGACACTTGGGCAGCCACCTTCGACACCAACAATGCCACAGGCTCCATCCCAGCACCACCAAATACATCAACTCCTCTAAGCGATCCTGCACAAAAACTGCTAAACGTTGCTAGATCCTACATTGGGGTGCGAGAGCAGGGAGGGAACAATCGTGGTAGACAAGTAGAAGAATTCCAGAAGGCGATAGGTGGAGCAGCAGCAGAACCCTGGTGTATGAGCTTCGCGCAATATTGCATCAAAGCTGCTGAGAGTGAGACTCAAGCCAATTCCCAAGTTCCTGAATCAGAACACTGCCTCACCGTTTGGAATGGCTCTCCCAGCCAACTAAGACGCTCTCGCCCAGAGCCAGGTAGTTTGGTGATCTGGCGGCATGGAAACTCGACAAGTGGCCATGTTGGCATTGTCGAAGCAGTGAATTCTGATGGCACTTTCACAACAATTGAGGGCAATACCAGTGATAGCTCTGGCATTAACCGTGAGGGAAACGGTGTATATCGGAAGCAGCGCGATATGGACGGTGAGGGAAATATGCGAGTTGTCGGTTTCCTTAAGGTTTTTCCAGACTATACCCCTGTTGATGTGAGTGAGCCATCATCATCTGTCGCAACATCTGTCGCAACAATGAGCAACTTGGAGAAGCTAGAGGAGGCATTTAAGCGAGCGATCTCTAGAGTTGATGATGAAGCATCTCGGCAGCTTGAGGAGCTACTTACACCAGAAAACATTGCCATCATGGCAGGGACAATGGCACTCTGGGCAGCCTCGCATGGCACTCCGATAGGTTGGATTGTTGATGGAGTGCTTCTAGGAGTTGGGATCTTTACGATTGGCACAGAAATATTTGAAGCCGGAAAAGATATATTCGAGTTTGCCACAGGAGCATTGGAAGCTGAAACAGAAGCAGATTTAGACCAAGCTGGACAGCACCTTGCGGAGGCGATCGCCACAGTTGGTATTGAGGTCGTCGCGGGAATTTTGACCCGCAAAGCCATTGAAGGAGGAGCCCCTGAAAGACCCACTCTTCCTGAGCAGCCCAAACCGCTCGATCCTCCTGCGGATAATGCAGCTTCTCCTCCTCCCTTTGGTATTGTGCATACTCCGTCCGATGACGAAATCAATGATGCTGTTGAGTCATCTCATGATGCCGCAGATAAAGTTGCAGATAAAGAGCAAAAGTATCAAGGCAAATCTGTAACATACGCGACTACAGCAAATGGTCAGATTTTCAGAAATGGTTGGGCGGAGAATCCGGAGTTGGTAGATGCCGTGGAAAACTTTATGTACGAGCATGACATTGAGTTCGCACGTTCGGGGTCACAAGACAACGGTCTTGACGCACGGGCGAAAGCCGCACATGCAGAACGGAAAGCGTTTATGGATGTTTTGCAACGTGAGCCTGACACTCGAATCATTTCAATTGGAGTGAACGCTCCGTTATGCGATACTCCTCCCAGTACTTCTCGTAGACAACCTTTCTTAGCTGCGTGTACAGACTTTTTTACGGCTGCAGCAAGAGTGACTGGAAAGACGATAGTGACTACTGAGATGGAACGGGGTCAGCCGAATGTAAGAAAGACGCTGATCTGGCGTCCTAATGGTGAATCCGAGAGCAGGTGAGATCGGGAGGGTGTTTACCTGAAGAAATCTTGAGCATAAATTCGAGCATAGGTTTGAGCGAAGTCTTCGTAAATGGTGGCGGGATGATGAGTCAAATCTACGATCGGGGATAAAATGCGTGGCTCAGTCTTGCCAGCGTTGCTAATGCTAAGCCATTTCCGTTGAAACCTAGAATTCACGTTGTATAAATTGGCGATCGCTATTTCTGTAGCTCAGGTTGAAAAAGGACAGACTACCAAGGGTTGTGAAATGCGATCGCCATTACTCAAAGTGCATTGCTTAAAGAAACTCATGTGTTTCAAGTGTGCATAGATGTAGAGCACATATTGCTAGAAAATCCGAGACTCATCACATCAGGAAACTCAGTCATGGCAATTATTTTTGCACCCAATAACAATGACACTCTACTCACAGGAACTGCGAACGATGACACGATAATCGCAGCGACAGGAAATGATACCCTCGTCGGCCAAGGAGGTAAGGACGTTCTTTCCGGCGAAGAGGGCAATAACTCCCTTGTCGGCGGGCTTGGCGACGATCTCCTGATTGACGGACTCGGCAATTCGACTCTCAGTGGCGGTGAAGGCAAAGACTTCCTCTTCGGCGGTGATGGGAATGATATCCTCAGTGGCGGATTGGGGGACGATTCCCTGTCTGGGGAAGCAGGCAATGACACGGTTGATGGTGGAGAGGGTTTTGACTTTGTTTCTTATGACGGTGCAACTGGCGCGGTAGTCGCTAATCTGACAACTGGGACGGCAACGGGAGAGGGAACGGACAATCTCATCGGTATTGAAGACATTGAAGGCGGCAGTGGCAAGGATTCTCTGACAGGGAATACAAGCGTTAATTTCCTAAGTGGTTTGGCTGGCGATGACTTCCTGTCTGGTGGTGATGGCAATGACTTCCTGTTGGGTGGTGATGGCAAGGACATCCTGGATGGGGGGGTGGGCGATGATTTTCTGAGTGGAAATGCTGGCGATGATTCCTTAAATGGGGGGTTGGGCAATGATTTTGTATTCGGAGGAAATGGCAATAATACCCTTGGCGGTGGCGGCGGTGCTGACTCCTTATCTGGAGGGGCGGGCAATGATTTTTATCAGTTGGATGGTACAACGGCTCAAGGTAGCCTAATTTCAGATACGGGCGGCATAAATTCCCTAAGCCTTCCGGGAGTAACGCTTTCGCTCAATTTGGCACCTGGAAAGACGGGCTTGGGACGAAATGGCACCAGTTTGGTGATTGATTTGAACCAAGATGGTGTGCTTAATGCTCGAGATGTGCAGATTTTGGACTTTTTTGCTGCGCCCACTGGGACTAATGCTGGTTCTGGCGTCATCCAAACGATGGGAAATTTCCGCAGTACAGAAATTTTCCGTAGTTTTGCTACCTCGCCTGCACCGACACCTGCGCCGACTCCGACACCGACACCGACACCGACGCCGACACCGACACCGACAGGTACGCCAACACCGACGCCTGCACCG
>JAAUPI010000287.1 GCA_012035135.1 Microcoleus sp. CSU_2_2 | reverse complement strand
AAATCAAGTCGGGATAGGGCATTGCCACGACTCTAAACGGACACAGAGAGAAGGTAAGACCACGAAGGAGGCGCATCTCGATGAAGTGTCAAGAATCCCCGCGCGTTCACGCCGGGGAGTATGTCAAATCTTACACCAGTTTCAAAAACAGGCATCTTGCCTGTTCCACAAAAATTAGCATCTGCCCCTCAAAATTACAAATTAAAGGATATTACCATGCTAAATCGCTTGTGTTTGACTACGGTTATTTCTGCTGCGATCGTTGTACAATTAGTATCCAGCGGTAACAAAAGTGCGATCGCCCAAGAACGCGAAGGATGTTTTCTCGTCAATTCAGTAGGAGAAGTGATTAACTTAAACCTGTTATGTTCGCCCATAGAACCCGCAATTCAACTTACAGGCAATGATGGGAAATTTATCGAAGATTACAAACGCTTAGCAAAAAGCTATTCCCCAGAAGCAACAGATAGTTTACTGCAAGCAGCCCAAAGAACTCCAGGTCAAAAAATTGCCGCAGCCAAAAGAATGTGCGCCGAGGCAAAATCAGGAGTATCTCTACCGGAGTTGAAACTAAGAGCGATCGGACAAGCTGCTAGCATAGAAAATCCTATTGCTAAAGAAAGTTTTCTGGCTGATGCTGATATTACTGTCACTCTTGCCTCTAATCACTACTGCCCAGAATTAGCTAATCAGTCCACCATCAATATCAACCGCGCGGGATCGAGGCGCACGTACCAAGGAAAAAGCCGATCTTTGATATCATTCCACTTTTCTTTAAAGACTTCTGCTTGCACGTGGTAATCCTGGCCGCTTGTAGGTACTCCATTGAATTTGAGAAATAGCGTCATCCGGTGCGGCGTTTCACTTGTGGCGGCCAACCAACAAGGATAAGTATGATCGAGTTCGGGATCGGTTGTGATGCTAATTTGGTGAGCACGAATGCCAACATCGGTGAGTCCCTCTGGAATAGCTTCGAGCACTTGCAAAGTAATTCCCCAATCAGTTGCTGCAACTGAATTTGATTCCTCCAACACCGCACGGGAAAAATTTTTACAGCCCGTAAGTTGAGCAATGCGAACTGTTTTTGGATGCTCAAAAATCTGATGTTTCGAGTCATAGGCTATCGCCTTTCCTCCCGACATCACCATCAAATTTTCACAAATTCGGTAAGCCTCTTCCAAATTATGAGTCACAAATAACGTAATGCCACAGTAGGTTGCTAGGGTTTCCAAAAGTTGCCGCTCCATTTGACTGCGGAGATAGGTATCTAGGGCTGAAAAAGGCTCGTCTAGCAACAGCACTTCTGGTTCAGTTGCTAATGCCCTTGCGAGTGCTACCCGCTGTTGTTGCCCTCCCGACAACTGATGCGGATAGCGATCGCCCAACCCTTGCATTTGCACTCCCTCTAGCTGTTGACTAATTCGCTGTCTGCGCATTGATTTTGGCAGATTTTGCAACCCAAAAGCAATATTTTGAGCAACCGTCATGTGAGGGAACAATGCATAGTTTTGAAACACCAAACTCACGTTTCTTTTGTGGCTGGGTAGGTTAATGTTTTTGTCAGAATCAAAGAGCGATCGCCCATTCAAAACAATTCGTCCTTTTGCAGGCGTATCAACACCAGCAATACAGCGGAGAGTCATACTTTTACCCGAACCCGAACCGCCAAGTATCCCTAAAGTTTCTGGCTGTGCTGTAAAAGCCGTGTCGAGTTTAAAGTTCAATAATTGTTTTTCAATATTGACGAGCAATCCTGTTTGAGTCGTTCGCAATTGCGGTTGAATCCAATGTCCTAAACGAGCAGGCTCCGTGTATTTTCCACCTCGATTTACAGGCTCATTTGCTTCTAGCAGCCGGGGTGGCATTAGATTATTTTTTTGTTGGTATCGCTGCTGCCAGAGATTCACAGCTACTAGCCCTGATAGCGAGAGAGTCATAATAGAAATTGCCCAGAACCAAGCCTCATTCATTTCTCCAGATTCAACCGCAAAATAGATTGCGATCGGCATTGTTTGCGTTTGTCCGGGAATGTTGCCTGCCAGCATTAATGTGGCTCCAAATTCTCCCAATGCTCGTGCAAATGCGAGTGTGATTCCTGCCACAAGTCCGGGAAAAGCCAAGGGTAATAGAATCTGAAAAAAAACTCGCATTTGAGAAGCGCCCAAGGTTCTGGCTACTTGCAATAAACTACTGTCAACTTGTTCAAAAGCTCCCAATGCTGTTTTGTACATCAGCGGAAATGAGACAACCGTTGCCGCCACTACTGCGGCATACCAAGTAAAGATAATCGTGAAGTTAAATTGCTGCATCAATTGTCCGATCGGGCCATTTCTACCAAACAGCAACAGCAGTAAAAAACCCACCACAGTTGGCGGTAAAATCAGCGGAGCAATCAGAATTCCTTCAATCAATGATTTCCATCTACCGCGATAGTCCAACATCCAATAAGCAGCAGCAGTACCGATAACAAATGTGGCGATTGTTGCAATTCCAGCCGTTTTGAGAGAAATCCAGAGGGGTGATAAATTAGTAAACATAACAGGATTTTAACTTCTCTTACGAGCTTTTACGAGCAACAATATGAAAAATATGCCAGTGTTTTTCCTCACCAATCGCCGTTACGCCCGGATGTTCTTCTTCTTTCAAATACTCAATCTCAAAAGTCTTTAGCAGCACTTGAATTTGTTCTAGAGTGTGATGAGTGCGATCGGGATAAACAGTCCATGAGTCGCGATCGCCAAACAATTGACCGCAGAAACATCCTCCTGGATTTAGCGATGTCACGATCGTTTGCCAAAGATGGGGGAAATCGGCGGGCTGACAAAAAGGAAGGCAGAAACTGGCATTGATTAGATCGATCGATTGAGGTAAAATTAAAGTTTCAAAATTCATCAATTGAGTTTGCAGCAGATCGCGTTGAATCGGACGATCCAGGAGGCGATCGAATGCATTTTGCTCCTTATCGATCGCTAAAACCCGCCAGCCTCGACGCAGAAGTTCCACCGTATCTCGTCCATCACCACAGCCTAAATCTACAGCGAATTGAGGACGATCGAGCAACGGTTCCGCGTCAAAAATTGACAATGCTTTCAGCAAAGTTTCATGCGGGGGGCGACCTTCCACCGCTTGATAGTAAGTCATCCAATCCTGTTTCATCTTCTTCCTCCTCTACAAATTTCCCCTCTTTTTCTTACTCTTAATTTTTAATTTTTAACTGCCGATTAGTATACTGAGGCACCCACCCTTGAGCCGTGGTGTAATACTGCACTGCTTTCAAATACAGGCAATGAGTGAGATAAAACCAATGTTCGGTATTCGCCGGCACTTTAATGCATTCTTCTGCTTGTAACATTAATTGCACCTGAGAACCATTAGAATAAACGAAACCAAACACACATTCCCCAGCCAGAATATGAAGGATTTCTGCATCTTTGTGAGTATGAGTGCGATAACTTTGAGTCATCAGCGGGTAAATCTGTGGCGAACCGGGGTGCAGCACTTTTAAGTCGCACCATTGACATCCATTTACACGTTTGAACTTTTCAAAATTGCTTTTAAGCGTTTCCAGTATCTGCTGTTTTTGTGTTAAATTGAGAACATCTTGGACTAGCAATTCTTGAACCGCAGGATTTTCCTTCTGTGGCAGGCGATCGACCTCAATATTTAAAGCAGCCAGTTGGCTGTCGATCGCCCTGATATCACTGTATATCGTACCGTCTTCTAGTTGCAGAACAGCCATCGTACACCACCTATCTATTATTGAGCTTTGAGGAAAATTTAGTTTGGTGTTTCAATATACTTTTACACGCTAAACTCCTGCTTATTTTCAATAATAACCGATCGCTAAAATTTGATGTCTAGCTTATACATAACTTACGCAACTGGCACATATAGTAAGGTGCGTCAGATCTAGAAATCCTCAATAATTGTTTTATAATTTCATCTGAAGCACCTACAAATTGATTGAATTGTGACAGTTGCGTAAGTCCTACTCTCAAATCATCAAATACATACCACAGGTTTAATGTTTTTGGTGTTTTTTAACTTTTATTTAATAAAATTTAGTTAAAAGTGCACACAGCACACCTCAATTCTTCTTTCTTGCTTCTTGTTTAACAGTGGACAATTGTCAACTGTCAACTGTTCACATCAGCATCCCCGCAATGCAAGCAGTCATAAAACAAGCCAAAGAACCGGCAATCATCGCCCTGACGCCCAACCTCGCCAAATCCGCCTGACGCAGAGGTGCGATCGCGCCAATTCCCCCAATCTGAATCCCGATCGAACCAATATTAGAAAATCCGCACAAAGCATAAGTCGAAATAATTTGCGATCGTTCCGAAATCGCCTGTTTTTTCACCAATTCCATCAAATCCAAATAAGCAATAAACTCATTCAAAATCGTTTTTTTGCCCAAAATTACCCCTACCTGTCCGCAATCAGCCCAAGGTACCCCCATCAGCCAAGCAACCGGAGCCATCAAATAAGAAAACATCCATTCCAGCGACAACTGAGGCAAACTAATTAGCCCTCCAAACCACCCCAAAAGTGCATTAAAAAAAGCCAACAAACCCAAAAAAGCAATCAGCATCGCCGCCACATTAGCCGCCAACTTCAACCCATCGCTAGCACCCGAAGCCACCGCATCCACCGCATTAGCATAAACCTGTTCTACCTTTATTTCCACCTCTCCAGCAGTCAGCGACTTTTCAGTTTCCGGATACAGCAATTTAGAAATAGCCAAAGCCGCCGGTGCCGACATCACCGACGCCGCAATTAAATGTTGAGCCGGTACTCCAAAAGAAATGTAAGCCGCCATAACTCCGCCCGCAATTGTGGCAAATCCTCCCGTCATTACAGCATGGAGTTCCGAGAGCGTCATCGTCGCGATATAAGGCTTAATTAACAGCGGCGATTCCGTTTGCCCGATCAAGATATTCGCAGCACAAGAAAGCGTTTCTGCACCCGAAGTTTTCATGGTTTTAATCATTCCCCAAGCCACTGCTTGCACCACTCGCTGCAAAATGCCATAGTGATAAAGTAGCGCGATAAACGAAGAGAAAAAGATAATAGTTGGCAGCACTTTAAAAGCGATAAAGTGTTCGGCAAAATTGTCTCCAAATATAAATTTAGCTCCCGCATCAGAAAAGTTGAGAAACTGCGTTACTAAATCTCCCAAAAATTTAAACACCGCCAAACCTGGAGCAGTTTTGAGAATCAAAATAGCAAAAATTAGCTGCAAAGCAATTCCCCACAATACGGGTGGCCACTTAACAGCACGCCGATCGACAGAAAAAGCGTAGGACAAACCAACAAAAACAGTTAAACCCAATAGAGAAATAAGTCGTTCCATTTAGCAAATTTAGATTTACAGTTTCCCACACACACTCTTGATTCACTATTCCTTAATGTAGTAAATGTAGGGTGCGTCGCTACGAACAACTCTCGTTGCTATTGGGAGATCTCATAGCGACGCACCATACCAATTATAACGGGGATGGGAAACCCGGATTTGGTATTACTTGGTTTGTACTGGCCAGTTGGTTTGGGAACTTTGGGAATTTTTGTCATAGTTTTTGCCCTGTCCCGAATTGTGTCTTTAAGCTCGATTATCGGTGCAATTAGCGTTGCTGGATTGATGTTTGCTAATCTTTGAAGCAGAGGTTGTGCTGCTGATCCTCCGCGATCTAAGACACTAAGATGCTCCGTATCAAGAATGTACATTTAACCTTTGGATTGCTCGGTAGAATTGAAGCGCAGAGACTCGCGGTACTCCCAAGCTAACAGCATCGCCTCATTATAAGCAGGATTGTCAGCAAATGTTCCAGCAATTTTTTCCCAACCTTGGTTGGGAAAGCGAGTTACTCTCTACTTTGTCTTTGAGGCGAGCAACTTCAGCTTCTAAGAGGGCGATTCTTTCTTCTAACTGTTCTGGCATTGGCGGTAGTCCTCGCTTAAACTCAACTCTTATTTTTTAATTGTACGTCACTACTTGAAAAATGTAGGGTGTCCACTGCCAGCCCGCGTCTTGGTGAGCACTTTTGCGCCGGAGGGCGAAGCATTCCGGCATATAACTTATGGGTGATTATCTAATATTTACTGCCGGAATGCTTCGCCCCTACGGTAATCACTGATGAAAAAAC
>JAAUPI010000286.1 GCA_012035135.1 Microcoleus sp. CSU_2_2 | reverse complement strand
TTTTGGGTGTTCGATGGGAATTTTGGCAACTCGCACTTTTAGATAACTCTCAGTGCGATCGAATTTGCGTTCCTGTATTCTTATCAGCCTAAACTCGGTAGTTTTATGCAAAATTTTGGAATTTTTTTGCAAAGCTTTGTAAAGAATGCGTGAAAGCACGGAACACAGGTGTTTTGGGAGTTGGGGGGCGATCGGATCGTTCGCTGTCCCGCAGTCCGGCAGGGAATCAATTCCCTGCCTCATAGCCCAAGTCCTCTGAAGAGGACTGGTAGATTCAGCAGTCGTCTTTAGACGACTTTCGCTATGAGACGGGGGTTTGAACCCCCGGCGGACTTTCGGATTGCGGGAGTGACGAATTGCTCGATCGACTCAACCGTCCAACTGTCGCTCACAATTATTTATCAGGATCTGTTCGGTGGTTTTATGCAAAACTGTGCGTTTTTTTTGCAAAGCTTTGTAAAGAATGCGTGAAAGCACGGAAGCACAGGCGTTTTGGGAGTTGGGGGGCGATCGATCCCTGTTGAGGACTGATGCGCGGGTGGCCAGAAACCGGGTTTTTTGCGAAAATTATGCGCTGTTACCAGAAGATTCGGCCCTATTCCCGGTTTCTTTGAGCTTGGTGCGTCAGTCCTCTCACGGGTGGCTAAAAACCCGGTTTCTTTGGTTTTGAGGCGTAAGTCTTCACAAAAATTCATATCTAATTTCACAGCCAAATCGACGCTACAGCAATACTTTCAGCCATCGGCTGCAAAAAACTTTCAGAATTTCGCATAAAACTACCGAACTCACCCTGATAAGTAAATGTAGGAACAAAGTTGCGGCCGCACTGATTATGAATGATGAGTACAACCCCTCCGAGGGGGAAGACCACCAATCAGACAACGAAACCGATCCTGTTGAGGGCGAAGGAAAATCGAAATTATCCCAATTATCCGATCGACAACTTTTATATCAAGAGTTCGACAGTCTTGTCACCCAAATTTGCCAGGAGTCCTCGAACTCTTGGCAGCGAAAACGTTTGTTGAATCAGCTTGTGACTAAAATGAAAAACTCCGGTCTGATCTGGAAGGACAATGTACCCTACTACGAAGATGCTTTGCAAGAACAGTGGGAGTTTTTCTGTAGCAATTTGTGCGAATCCCGTACTGGCACTCAGTACGATCGCGATCGCGGCAATGTCATAACTTGGTTCAATTATTATTTGAAACGACGGTTGCAAAATTGGGCTTTGAGGGTAGATAGAGACAATAGCAGGAGAGACGATCGAGAACAATTTTTAGAAGACGGAACGCCGATCGATCGAATCGATATTTTACCTGCTGAGGATGAAACTCATATCATCGAATGTATGCAGTTTTTTGAAGAAGTTCAAAGCTGGATCGAGACTAATCCTGATGGGGTGTTAAATGAGTACATTCGAGGTCGGAAAGATCTCACTTGTCAAGTTATCTTGAGAAGCCTGTCATCTGGTCAAGGCTTTACAACAATAGCAGCAGAGTGTGGCTGTGTTTATGCTACAATTTATGGCTTTTACAGAAACAAATGTCGGCCTCATTTGCAAAAATTTCGAGAAAAATGTGGCTATTAATCATACAAGGAGTTAAAGTCGGGAAATGAAGAACAATAGTACCAAAACCCAATCATTGCCAATGCCAATTACCCAAAAGGCAATTCGTCTAGCATGGCAATTTGCTTCCGAACACCAACATCACCAAAAAGTTGAACAAGTTTATATCAACACTTTGGCCGTGTTGGCAGTTTGTGATTATTTAAAAATTTTAGATATTGAAACTGATTTAACTCAATGCGATAGCTGGAATCCAGTAATTCGCTTGTTTGAAAATGTGGCAGATTTATATATTAAAGGCTTGGGGAAAATTGAGTGTCGCCCAATTAGGAGAGGACATCAAAATGCAGAAAATGGCAAGCAAAATTGTTCTCCAAATTTACCTGAAATGTGTCGTGTTCCCACCGAAGCCAGAGAGGAACGCATCGGTTATATTGTAGTAGAAATTGATGAGAACGAAAAGGAAGCAAGATTGTTGGGATTTGCTCCGACTGCGGAGACTGGAGAATTAGTATTGAGGGATTTACATTCCTTGGATGACTTCTTGATTCACCTTGAAAAAATCTCTGCATCTAAAGTTGATCTGCGTCAGTGGTTGGAGAATATATTTACATCGGATTGGCAGTCTGTTGAATCGATTTTCGATCCGCAGCCGGAGACTGAACCGACTGAAATTGAAAATCCGGTCAAATCTAATTTAGGCAATTGGTTGAAGAATGTTGCAGAAACAAGTTGGCAGAAACTTGAGCAAGGTAAACAAAATTTAGAAGATCTAATTTTCCTGATGATCATCTAGATCTTGTATTTCGAGGAGGTACTAATTCGAGAGCGGAATCTGCTGCGCATGGGCGTCCAAGCAGTATCAATAGGTTTCCTGAAGCTGATGTCACGCGGGCAAAGTTGATTGATTTGGGAATGCGTTTGGGCAGAACAACTGTTGCTTTGTTAGTTGCGATCGCCCAAGAGTGCGATCGTACTCTTAGAGTTCATGTCCAATTATATCCGGCGATCGGCGATCGTTACCTACCAACGAATATTAAACTGTCCTTAATCTCCGATACTGGAGAGAATCTACATGAGGTAGAATCAACGGTTCAGAACTTGTGCATTTTGCTGAACGATTTTCACGTAGAGCCAGACGAGAGTTTTAGTATTCGAGTAGCTTTAGATGATTTAAGTATAACAGAAAATTTTGTGGTATGATACTTTAATTAATTGCAATTGCATCTAAATTTATGAGCTTGACAGTTGTCTTGGCTTTGGGGTTTGGGAGTCTAAAAGACGGGTTTCCTCATGTGACATCGGAGTTGAAAAAACAAGGAGAAACCGTCGCTCAATATTTAGGAAGCTTGCTGCCAGCACCCGAAGTTGAGGAGTTGCACAAAAGGTGGAAAGCTAGTTGTAGCGTCACCCAATATAACAGAAGCTGTTCTCGGATCAAAATTAAGTTTTCAGGCACAACAAATATTTCTGAAGACAAGCCTGATGTTATATATCAAGGTTTGCAAGCAGAGATGAACAGGTGGCTGAGTGCTGACGAGTTTTACCGAAAAATTGAGGTGCAACTCAGAACTGAAATCAGCGATCGATCGCAAGACATTCAAATATTTCTAGAGTGCAATAACTCTCTAATTTGGCAGTTGCCTTGGGATGCGTGGCAATTTCGCGCAGACTACCGCAACTGTGAAATTATCGGCAGTTCTCCAGAATACAAAAAAGTTCCTCAACAGGCAACTACAGGAGGAATGCCTCTACCTTCGCGAGGCAGGATTTTATGTGTTTTAGGCAATAGCAAGGGAATTGATGTTGGAAAAGATACAAAAGAAATTCAAAAATATTTGGGCGATCGCTGTGAATTAAAGTTTCTTAAAGAACCGACATCTCAACAGTTCCGCAACCAGTTATTTGATGAAAAAGGCTGGCAAGTTTTATTTTATGCCGGACACAGTGAGAGCGACAATAATGCTGCTAATGGACTGTTATATATCAATCAAGAAGCTCAAAATAATACCGTTACTTTAGATGATTTAAAAGAAGGTCTGAAGCAAGCTATTTTTCAAGGGTTGCAGTTACTAATTTTTAATTCTTGTTCGAGCCTGGGAATAGCAGCAGATTTGGTGACTGAGGGCATTTCTTTACCGTCAGTTATTGTGATGCGGGCGCCAATCCCGGATTTTATTGCTCAGGAATTTGTGAAGTCTTTGTTTAGATATTTGGCCCTGAAAGAACCTCTGTTTTTGGCAGTCCGAAAAGCTAAGGATGATTTGCTACGCCACGAACATCAATTTCCGGGTGCGAGTGGCATACCTATGCTTTGTCAGCATCCAACTTTTGAGGGATTAAAATTATTAGAATTGGGTGGCGATCGCCCAATTGTTCCTGTTGTTACTGCGGGAGATATTTTAGTAAATACGATCGGCAATTTCCCAAACAACCCATCGTTTGTTTTCCCATCTAATTTGAGTCGGTGCGCAGCCATAGGTTTAGCTACTACTGCTATTAGTTATATGTTAATGGGCCCGATACTTGCCCAATTTGCCAATAAAATTGGCATAAAAAATCACCAGCATGGTCAACTATTTATCGCGGAAAAATGCTATCAACTAGCAACGTTACTAAATCTCAATTATGCCGGATCTTATTATAATTTAGCCAAGTTGTACGAGAGCTTGAATGAACAAGAATACGCCGAAACAGCAATGAAGGAGGCAGCGCGGCGCGGTTCTCCTGAAGCGAATGCTGAAATATCTCGATCGCTGATTCTGAAGAATCAACCTCAAGAAGCTTTAAAGTTTACTGCTCGCTGTTTAGAACATACTGAATACGATGGAGTAAAAGCTGCCTGTTTCAAAAATCGTGCCTGGGTGCGGTTGGAACAAAAGCAATATGACGCTGCGGAAGTAGATTTAAGAATAGCAATAAAATTCAAAGACAATAGCCCTGAAGCTCAATGTCTGTTAGCACAGGTACTCGAAATTCAAGGTAAGCCACAAGCAGCATTAGAAGCTTGGAATAAGGCGCTTAAATATTCTGATTACCGCGTACCAAAACAAGACGAATGTATCCGAATTGCCCAGCAACGTTTACAAGCAAAAGGAAATAAGTAGAAGGGGAGAGGGGGAGATTGAGGTATTAAGAAATTAATTAACAATTTCTCAATCCCAATCGCAAATCGCAAATCGAAATAAGAGGTATAAGTAACCCGGATTTTGGTTCGTAAGACTTACATAGCAAGCTGTTTAGCGATCCATATTTTGCGTTTAATTAGGTGGAGTTATTTATAAAATGAAAACCAAAATTGCAGTTTTGATAGCTTTAAGTTCGATCGCAACTACCGCCCTAGCAGCAAGTAACAGAATATCCAACGGACAAATTATTTACACTAGCGGTGAAGTGCAGTTAGAACGCCAAAACGGCCAGATTGTTCGCCCTACTGCCGGTACACGGATTTATCC
This sequence comes from Microcoleus sp. CSU_2_2, assembly GCA_012035135.1. GTDB lineage: Bacteria > Cyanobacteriota > Cyanobacteriia > Cyanobacteriales > Microcoleaceae > Microcoleus. The sequence continues at coordinate 1,153 of JAAUPI010000286.1, read as the reverse complement.
GGGAGACAAATTACGAACAGCACAAAACGGACAACTTACTATCCAATGTGCAGATTTAGGAATTAAGGCGATCGCATCGAGTGAAAATCAATTGAATAGCTGTTTGTTAGCCAAGGAAAGGTCGAAATCTGATTGTAGCGCCGACTTGATTAAATGTCCCGCTCGCGGCGACGGTAAAATTACCTGGAATAGCGCACCAATTCCTTATATTATCAGTCCGCGGCGCACAAAATTACTGAACAACAAACCAATTTTGCGCTGGAATCCGGTTGCTGGTGCGACTAGCTATAAATTGAGCTTTCGCGAAAATGGAGCGAAATTCAACTGGGAAATGACTGTTAGCGGTACTGAGGCTGTCTATGGGGGGGAACCTGTGCTGAAACCGGGTGCTAGCTACAAGTTGATTGTCGAGACGAATACGGGTATTTCTTCGGAAAACGCGGTTGGGGAAGGAGATATTGAGTTTAGCTTGCTGGATGAGAGGGAGATGCAAAGGGTAAAAAATGAGATTGGGGCGATCGACAAACAAGTACCCAATGAAACCGCCAAAAAATTAGCAATTTCCAACGTTTATCTTAACATAAACTCGATCGCAGAAGCAATAGAGATTTTAGAAAGTTTACCAAAAATCGGAGTCGAAACACCACCAATTTATCGCACCTTAGGCGACCTGTACCTGGAGAAATTGCAACTGGTTCCGCAGGCAGAATTTTACTATTTAAAGGTAATTAATGCAGCGAAACCTGACGACATTGAGGAGTTGACAGTGGCTCGCTACGGATTGGGACAAGTTCATTCAGCGATGAGGAAAAATCAGGAAGCTATGCGTTATTTGCGAATGGCGAAAGATGGATTTAAAAGTTTGGGAGATTTGCCGATGGTGGAGAAAGTTGAGAAGCAATTGCGGGATTTGCAAAGGAGGGAGGAGAGGAAATAGTCATACAGCAGATTGCAGATTTATGAGGTACATTCAACAACCCCGTAGGGACACGGCACTGCCGTGTCCTTACCTTTTTTGTGTACCTCATACCAAATCCGGCTGATTCATCCCCGTTATAAATTGTATGGTGCGTCGCTCGTTTAATCTCGGTTTAAGCACGAGAATTATTCGTGGCGACGCACCCTACGCTCCTGCTCATTATAAAGGGGGTAA